>CAJQSL010000011.1 GCA_905612315.1 uncultured Francisellaceae bacterium | reverse complement strand
AGATACGACATGACCTGCCACTTGAGCTTTATCTACAGCTTGATTAATCATATTATTCTCAAGCGCCACCATATCCACTGTGCTGTAACGATCTCGTTGATGATCATCCTTTCCTAAGTAAACCAAACTTGGGTGTAATTTAACTTTCTCATAAACCTGTTTAAATTGTTCGCTATCTGCGGTATGTCTATTAACAAACCTTGCAATATCTTGATGAGTAAAAGTTGATTGTTGCTGTGTTATTGCATTTAATGCAATACTAGGATCTTTTAAGATACGAGTACCATTACGCCTAGCCAACTGCTGATGCTCTTCAGCACGTGCCATTTTTGCACGCGCTTGATCCGGACCAATTTTACTTTGAGCTTCAAGATTAATTCCTTGCGCTTCTAAAGTACGATGGTCAATTCTAATATCAAACCCATTTTTTGCTAATGCTAAATTACAAGCTTCAGCCCATTCATGCCTCCAATGATTTAACAAATTTTTATCATTCCAGCTACGAGATTTTTTACCAAAACCATCAGGTGTAATTCTACGCATTGTTAGCATAACATGAACATGCGGCTGCCCTTCTCTTCCAGAATGACCATTGTGAAAATTTAAATCTGCAATCATTCCCTTATCAACAAAATTATTATGAACATAGGTTTTAGCTAATTTCCAATTTTGTGCCTGACTTAACTCTTTGGGTAAAGCAATATTAATTTCACGGGCCACTTGTGAATCTTTTCGTTTTTCAGCCTTCTCAACCTCATTCCATAAAGTTTCTCGATTAAGCAATTTTTCAGGAGCATTTTTTGGCAATAAAATTTCACTTTCTATAACATCATTTTTTCTAGTGAAATCATGCGTTAGCCCTGTGCGCTGATCTATTAACTTTTCTGAAGATCTATATGCTGATGCTGCGACACTACTGCGTCCTTGACTTCGGGAAATTGCTTGCGCTTCAAAGTGATAAATTGCCATGTTTTAAAACATAAAATAGATTTATTATAAGCATATTAACTCAGCACACGTTGCGAAGCAACGTATAAGCGCGCATTCAAGCGTATTAAAATTTTTGAAACGATGATATCAAGATTGCTAAAGCCTATAAAACGGTTACAATACAAATATAATAATAAAAAAATATTTATGCTTAATTCATGGAAACCAAATCACAAAAGTTAACAACTCTTAAGCAAAAACAAATTCAAATAAAAGCTCAAATTCAACTTCTTGAGGCTGCAGAGAAAACACGTGATAAAAAATGCGACCTTAGAAGAAAAATTTTAATTGGCACATATTTTCTAAATAAGGCTATATCCGAAGACAACCTTGACAAGCTATATCAACAAATGCATTCCCACTTAGACAAAAAGTCAGATCGAGAATTGTTTAAACTTTAAAATTCTATAACAAAAAAAATAATTAGGAGAAATAATGATTGAAACTATTAATGAGCTTCGTTCTAGGCGCACCAATGGACTAATTCAACCACTTCTACGAGGAACCCTCCCCGTAGAAAAACTAACTAACAAAGTAGACATCATAAAAGGCTGGAAAGTTTTATGGGTATCCGCCTTAATTTTTTTTATATCTTTATCAATTATCTTCAGTTGGTTAGAGGTGCCAGGATCCATTGATGTAGCTCTAAATCTTGGGATAGAAGCTGGTATTGTGACAGCGGCAATTTATTATGTTTTACCAATAATATATGTCATTTCATTTATAATTTGGAATCGACAAAGGCCAACGTTAAATCATTTCTCCCAATTTTCAAATGGACAAATGTTCATCTGTTTATTTATTTTATCTTTGTTGCTTTTTTCTATATTTAATTATGCTTTCCCAATAATTCTATACCCTTTTCAAACACACGACCCAGAAACTTCTTTCCAAATTACGCCTTTTGTGAATATTTGGTGGCATATCGGTGTTATTTGTACAATTATGGCTTTACTTATTAAAAAAGCTTTGCCATTTTTTTTACCTGAAAAAACAAATATAAAATCTCGTAAAAAAATCAAAAAGGGGAAACTATTAGCTGATGATACACCATACGGAATATATCTTGGCCGCTCAACAGGAGCTTTAGCAAAGTTATGGCATAAATCTGCAATAGCTTCTGATTATGATGTGACATTAAGCTCTGAGGATGCTTCACAAAATATACTCATCCTCGGTGGAATTGGTGCAGGTAAAACAACTAGAATCATGCAACCTATATTAGCTCAATTACTAGATCAAAAAATGGGAGGGCTAATTTTTGATATCAAAGGAGATGTTAGAAATGTTACCAGTCAATTAGCTAAACAAGCTAAGCATAACATCACCTTAATAGGCCCTAACCACTGCAGCATGAACTTACTAGAAGGCTTAACCCCAGAAATTGCAGCCTCTTTTTTAAAATCAGCTTTTCTTCTTAACAATGGCTCAAATATAGATAGCTTTTGGGTAGATACAGCTACCGAGTTATGCAGAAACTCACTTGGATTGCTTACATTTATACCTCAATATTATAGCTTAAATGGACTGTATAGTTATTTATTTGATAGTGGGGTACGGGGGAAAATCAATGATGAATTAAATTCTCTATTAATCATGCCTGACAGTCAAGAAAAAAGGTTACTAAAATCTTACTTAAGTTATCATGAAACAATTTTCTCAAGCTTTGATGAAAAAGTTAAAAGTGGTGTAAATGCCACCATAGCACAGGTTTTAGCACCATTTAACCATCCTGAACTGGTTGATTCTTTTTGTGTACAATCTAAAAAACGAGTTAATATGGAATCAATTTTAGATGGTTCAATTTATCTTGTTGATATGCCTCTTGCTAAATGGGGCTTAGGTGGAAAGGTTGCGTATATGTTTATTAAATTACGCTTTTTTAATGTGATGCAAAATCGTTCTCAACATAGTGAATGGAATCAAAATAATCCGGTATTTTTTATGTGTGATGAGTATCAAGAAATTGTGAGCGCGAACAAAGATGGTTTATCTGATTTGAATTTTTGGGATAAATCAAGAAGTTCAAAAACAATTGGTATTATTTCAGCACAATCTATATCAAGTTTTTATGCCGCATTAGGCAATAGAGATTTAAGCCATGCCCTACTCCAAAATTTTAGGCAAAAATTATGTTTTCGAACAGAAGATCAGGCAACTTTAGACATGATGGACAAACTAGTTGGCAAAGCAAAAATCCAAAGAAAAACCTCTTCCAAAAACACAGGATTTTCTAAAAATGTCAGTAAATTATTTAAAACCAAAAATACTTCTGATTCTCAAAGCATCACCGAAATTAAAGAATCTATCTTGGATTCAAGTTTATTTAGAGATTTGAGTTTAAATCAAGTTGTTGCTCTCTTATCGATAAAAGGAGAAAGCATGGATGATATCCTAGAATTGTTGCCATTATTTGTAACTGAACAAAATTGATGGTTAGGTTTTGTAAAAAAACATGCATAAAGACCTATAGAAGCTCGTACAAGAAGACTTTTTTGGAAAAATGATAAATCACCCGTCTATGTATTTAAAGTTGCCTGTGTAGCTTTAAATTGGGCTTTTTATGATTTGAGGTTATTCATTAACCAAATGATTTTATTAAGCTTAATGGTAATTATATCACATATTTTGTCTTTTCACTTTAAAAAATATCCTTTTTTGATTTTGTAATTTTGAAATTAAAAAAAAACAACAACATGGAAATCTCTCTGTTATGTTGTTTTACTTGTTTTATCTTGTTTTACTTGTTTTCGGTGCATTTAACATGTTGATTTATAAAAGGAAAAAGACCCCAAAAGCCACCTTTCCACACTTAAAGGCCACCTATTCACATCGAACGGCCACCTTTTCACATCTTAAAAGCCACCTTTTCACATCTTTACCCATAAA
>CAJQSL010000010.1 GCA_905612315.1 uncultured Francisellaceae bacterium | reverse complement strand
TTTCAATCTTACTGGTATCTATTGCATAACGCCTATCATGCCCTTTTCTATCAGTAACATCAGAAATTTTTATTTAAAAATCTTGCGCTTAATTTTCCGCAATATTTTTCTAATCAATGAAATATCCCTTTCAGGTAACTTAAAATCTGGAATCGATATCGCTCCAGTTCGCTTCGAATATGGCTTTTCAACTTTACCCTTTTCAACGACCAAAATACTATCGTAATAATGCAATGACCGTGCTGACTTAGTAAAGTCATTAACTTTTAGGTTTATTGCCCTAGAATGCCAGGCATTAATATAATCAATAAAAGATTTGCTATATTCAATAAAAGTTCCCTTTTTGTTATATCCACCATAATACTCCGACCAATAAGAAGTATGTAAGTCCTCACACATATAAACCCCATTATCATCAATTTTTGGGAATAATACTTCAAATGTATTGATTTGCTGCTTCATTGTATGGCCCCCATCATCAAGTAAAATATCAATTCTTGGAATCTTCTTCGCCAATTCTTTTAGAAAACTCTTATCTTCCTGATCACCAATAAATATTTTTACATTTTCTTCTTCAAACTTTTTACACTCGGGATTTATATCAACACCATATATTTTACATTTCGACCCAAAATAATGTTTCCACATTGACAATGAACCTCCCTGGAAAACGCCAAATTCTACTATATGAACATCCGTGCCTCTATATCTAGAAAAATGTGCATCATAAATATCGAAGTAATGCATCCATTTGGTAATTAGCCGGCCTTTATTTTTCAAAAAATATTTTTTCAAATCATTGTCCATAATTATTCTCCTATATAAAAATCCAAATAAAACTCAACCACCCTGGTAAGTTTAGACCCAAAACCTCCAGAAATTTTCCAACCCAGCTCATTTTCAATCTTACTTGTATCTATCGCATAACGCCTATCGTGACCTTTTCTATCTATCACAAAAGATATTAGTTTCTCATGGGGCGCGCCCTCAGGCTTAAGTTCATCCATAATCTTGCAAATATTCCTAACCAAGGTAATATTATCAAGCTCATTATTTCCGCCGATATTATAAACCTCTCCTAACCTTCCCTTAGTTAGAACCAACCAAATAGCATCACAATGATCTTCTACATATAACCAATCTCTTATATTTAAACCATCGCCGTAAATAGGAATAGATTTTTGCTCCATACAGCTTTTTATAATTACTGGTATAAATTTTTCACTATGCTGATATGGCCCGTAATTATTGGAACAATTAGAAGTTACAACTGGTAATTTATAAGTATGATAAAAAGCCCTTACAATATGATCAGATCCAGCCTTAGAAGCCGAATATGGTGAGTTAGGCTCATAGGCTTTAGTTTCCGTAAAAGCAGGGTCATCTTTTTCTAAACTGCCATAAACTTCATCTGTTGAGATATGATAAAAACGACACTTGCTCTCATCCCAGCCGTTCTCATCTAACCAATAAGTTTTGGCCTGCTGCAATAAATTATAAGTACCAATCACGTTTGTCTCTATAAAAACTTTTGGAGTAGCTATAGAGTTATCTACATGAGATTCAGCTGCAAAATGCATAATAGTATCTATATTATGTTCTTTTAAAATTTTTAATACTTTAGCTTCATCACAAATATCGCCTTTAATAAAAACATGATTATGCTCTTTCTCTAAACCTTTTAAATTATCCAAATTACCGGCATAAGTTAATTTATCTAAGGATACTATTTTAATATCATTAAACCTTGAGAGCATCATGCGCACAAAATTAGAGCCAATAAAGCCAGCTGCTCCTGTAACTAAAATAACTTTAGGCTTATAGCTCACTTTTTATCTCCTTCTAAATCACTTTCGTTAATAACCTCTAATAAATAATCGCTCCAATTATTTTGTTTTATTCCAAATGTTTTTGTAATTTTAGCAGTATCTAACCCAGAGTTTTTTGGTCTAATAACTTTTGTTGGGTAATCTTTAGTCTCAATAGATTTAATATGTGCAATTTTTTTATTTTTATTTTTATATTTATCTTTTATTAAATTTATTACTCCCACGGCTAACTGATGCCATGTACTAAGAGGATAAGAGCAGTAATGATATAAACCATAATTGCCACTTTCTAATTTTGGTATTATTTCTAATATAACCCTTGCAATATCTCGTGCTGCAGTAGGGCATCCATATTGATCTGCAACAACTGACAACTCATTTTTTGTCATGGCAAATTTAGCCATGGTTTTTACAAAATTATTACCATGTTCTCCAAATACCCAGCTCACCCGTAAAATAATATATTTAGCTAAAATCTCTCGTATAGCATTTTCGCCTTTAAGCTTAGTATCTCCATAAACTCCCAAAGGATTTGTAATATCTTCTTCGTTATAAAGCGTATTTTTTTTACCATCAAAAACGTAATCTGTAGAAAAATGAATTAAAGTAATATCATGTTTTTTGCAAATTAACGCTAACTCTCTAACCGCTAAATTATTAATTTTATTAGCTATTTCTGGCTCATCTTCGGCTTGATCGACTTTAGTATATCCAGCTGTATTAATAATATATTTGTAAGAATTATTGGTTTTAAAAAAACTTATGATAGAGTCACTGCTAGATAAATCTATCTCATCGCGCCCGACAGCATGATAATCTAAACCTGCGGCATTACACCCCCGAGTCAACTCATGTCCTATCTGTCCATTTTTACCAATAATTAATATGCTCATATATAAATCCATATATATATTTATCTTTTATATTTAGGCAATAAACTCTCTTTTATATCCTTTAATAATTCTGCGCTCTTATCTTTTTCTAATAAAATTAAACCATTATCTACAGGCCATTTAATATCTATATCAGGATCATTCCATAAAATAGATATCTCTGATTCAGGGTGATAATAATCTGTACAGTTATATAACAAATCTGCTATATCACTTAAAACTATAAACCCATGCGCAAAACCAGGCGGCACCCACAACTGTTTCTTGTTTTCACCAGATAACTCAACTCCCACCCATTTACCAAAGCTTGGAGAACCAACTCTAATATCAACAGCCACATCAAAAACACATCCTTGTAAAACCGTAACTAATTTGCCTTGAGTTTGTTCTGATTGATAATGTAAACCTCGTAATACACCCTTTATAGATCTAGAAATATTCTCCTGCACAAACTCATACTCTATCCCGACTATATCTTTATATCGCTTTACTGAAAAGCTTTCCATAAAAAAGCCGCGATTATCTCCAAAAACCTTTAGCTCAATAATTTTTACATCTGGAATATCCGTATTTATTACTTTCATAAAAACTCTTTATAATAATCCTTTTAAATATTTTCCATAATTATTTTTAGACAATCCTTCCGCTATTTTTGAAAGCTGCTGTTTATTAATCCATTTATTATGATAAGCAATTTCCTCTGGGCAACCTATTTTTAATCCCTGCCTTTTTTCAATAGACGATATTAATAAAGAAGCTTCCATAATTGACTCATAAGTTCCAGTATCAAACCAGGCATAACCTCTGCCCACAAGTATAGACTTGAGCGCACCTTTATCTAAATATAACTGATTTAAACTAGATATCTCAAGCTCACCCCGAGCAGATGGCTTAACTTGTTTGGCTAATTCACATACATTTGAATCATAAAAATATAAGCCTGTGATAGCAAAATCAGATTTAGGATTAGTTGGCTTTTCTTCAATAGATACAACTTTACTTAAGTCTTTATCATCAAACTCAATAACACCATAACGCTCTGGATCTGCAACTTGATAAGCTAAAATAGCTGCGCCGCCATTAGTCTCAACTGATTCTTTAGCATTAATTAATAAATTTGATAAATCATGCCCATAAAAAATATTATCTCCTAAGATCAAACAAACATTGTCTCCGTTAATAAAATCTTCAGCTAAGATAAATGCTTGAGCGAGGCCATCAGGAGAAGCTTGTTTAATATACTCAAAGTTAAGCCCCCATTTAGAACCATCACCTAATAATCTTTTAAAAGCATCTTGATCATGAGGAGTAGTAATAATTGCTATATCTTTTATACCAGCAAGCATTAATATGGTTAACGGATAATAAATCATAGGTTTATCATACACAGGCGCGAGCTGCTTACTTATGCCCTGCGTGACAGGATATAATCTTGTGCCACTTCCTCCTGCTAGTATAATTCCTTTCATTAATAAGGTACTCCATATACGCTAATAAACACACCCTTTATTAATTATTATAGTATAAATTATATAACTCTAATCAAACATTATTGATAGTTAGATAGAGCTGTATAGAGAAATAAGATTATTTATCTATAAAAATTGACCTAAAACGGCAAGAGACATTAATTAGAGATACTTTTCAAGAAAATGCTAACAAAGTTATAATTGTTAGTTATAAAAATAACCATTGGGGCACAAAAAATGAACAAGCCACCTATTAGGCGGCTATATTCATAATTTTAAAGAGAGACAAGTAGTCGCTTATTTTTATTTACAAATCCAACAACCAACCACACTACCAGCTGTACTACCTTCGCCAGTACAACTATCCTTGAGATTATCCCATCCATTTGAGCATGACGCATACCCGCCTGATAAATTCTCGGATTTAGACAAATCGTAAGAAAATATTCCGTAGTTTGGTATAGCCGTTCGGGTAAACACACAAGGAGCTCCTGTTTTCGTTGAAGGACAATCTCCGCTAACGAAGGTATCGGTAATTGTCAGTTGGCCTTTGGGCGGCGGCGTGCCTGTAGCCGTTGCTTTTACATATTTAATATCTGAGGCGTCCATTGTACCGTCTTTACTGTAACATATGAGCGAAGTAGAGGGATTACCAGCCCGAGAGCCTGCTCCGTCGGGGGCTACTGTGTCACCAGTCCCGCATTCGAACACGTAGACATCTCCAGTGGCTGCACTCTCTCCACCCAAGAGACTTTGATCCGCCTGAGCAACAGAAACACAACCAACAGCCACTAATCCCGCAACACTACAAGCCATAACAGCTTTTTTAAGAATATTCATTTTCATTTAAAATCTCCAAATATAAATTTTAAGTTCAAGTTCAAGTTAAGTTTTCTTACATAAAAAATAAGTCAAATTAATTTTACCCGTGAATTATAGTTATTAACTGCTAGAACCGCCATAAAATAAAAATAATAATGTTACGAAAAAATCATCTTGTTCTTGTGGTTGCCTGATTTAATTAAATTTTTTAGGAAATATTTTTTTAATATATGTAACTTTATTACCTAAGGAAAAGGTGTTAACTCACCTTATAAACAAGAGCAAATATTATGAAAAAATATAAAGAAACCCCAAAAGTAGTAAGAGATGCGGCAATCTTTTGCCAATTGCATAGGGTAATAATATCAGCTTCGGGCAGGAGATTGCCACGCTCGCTAAACGCTCGTTCGCAACGACAGCGTTGGGGGATTTCCTTATATCCAGATAATTTTATGTTTTTCCATGATATTTATACTTGTGTGTAACATGAATGATAATATCAGCTTCGGGCAGGAGATTGCCACACTTCGCTTCGCTACGTTCGCAACGACTGCTCTCGGGAAGGTTTTTCATTTTAAGTAAAGTTTAGATTGATCGATCCATGTAGCAATTCGCAACAATTACTAACGACAACGGTCGATTTTGATTTGGTTTATCTATATTCTAAAAAATCTATTTAACTTGTCAGTTACGTCAAGTCGGCATTTTGATTTGGCTTGTCTAATATAAAAAACAATCAAAAGACTAAAATATCACACTAAAACTGACTGAATTAACATTAATTGAGTCATCTAACTGACTGAATTAATGTTAATTGGGTCAGTTAAGTTGATTTGTTGCGGAATAAGGAGGTTTAATATTTAAAGTATAACTAACTTAAAAAAGCTCTGACGATAGAGCAGTGTCAAAATATATAAGAAGAGAATTAACAAATAGCATTAAGCAAAGGCTTAAACCCAATAAAGTCCTAGTAATATATGGACCGAGGCAAGTCAGCAAAACTACTTTAATCAAACACTTTCTACGAGATAAATCAATCCTGTATCAAAACCAAAATTCAGATTAATTTTAAGTCACCCCCCAAGTCACCCCCCAAGTCACAAACCATCTTATTAATTTTATTTGTGCAGTAGAAGGAGAAATGAGTCGGTCAGAATTACAGGAGATAATTGGCCTTAATGATAGAAAATCATTCTCAAATAGATACCTTAATCCTGCACTAAAAGATAAATTAATTGAGATGACTATCCCAAATAAACCAAATAGTAGCTCCCAAAAATATCGTTTAACAAAAAAGGGCTTGAAGATTAAAAAAACAACCTTTAACTAACCCAATTAACGTTAATTCGGCCAGTTAAGTTGATTTATAAGGAGATTGCCGCACTTCGCGTCAAAGCGTTCGCAACGACGGCGGTCGGTTTTGATTTGGTTTAT
>CAJQSL010000009.1 GCA_905612315.1 uncultured Francisellaceae bacterium | reverse complement strand
AAGACTATATGGGATTTTGGTATATCGAACTCACGCATATCTAACACCCGCAATCCAATTCTGAAAAACCAGCCATCCAATCCAGAATCTGATCCGGAGCTTCCAATTCATCACTATCAGAAGGATCAGCTACCTCACTAGCATATCTAAAATCCACCATCCAATCCAGAATCTAATCCGGAGCTTCCAATTCATCACTATCAGAAGGATAAGCTACCTCACTAGCATATCTAAAATCCACCATCCAATCCTGAATCGGATCCAAAGCTTCCTCTTTTTTATTATTAGATGAATCAGCAATCTCACTAGCAAACCTACAAAATGCAAATCCACCACTAGCTAACATAACCTTTTGTCCAGAACCCCCTTTTACCAATGAAAAAACTGTATCTAAAAATAAAGCCACCGTTGAACAAGTTAAATTAATTAATGATATCTTACTTTTTTCTGCTTTATTGCCATCATCAACGCCGTCATTTCTTTCTACTCTTCTAGATCTTGCTTTCCAAAAGCTATATACACCCTTTAACAAACAGCATGTAAACAAACTACCAATTATTACAGCGCCAACCCATGGATTCGCGAACACAGACATAAAAGCAAAAGTTTTAGCTGCTAATAATAATGCTAACGGGATACTTACATTGAGAGCCAAACCAAAAAATAACCCTATTTTTTTATTCCTAAGATTTTTCCTTTCAGCATCAGTTAAATCATCTAAATCTTTAGATATCATCCAAAAAGAATAATAATCTCTGATAAATTGCGCTACTGAACATGCTATCCCAAGCCCCGTAGCAGCGCACAATAATCCTGAAACACCAGCAAAAACACTTGCTATATTTACAATGTTTTGCGCAACATCAAAGGACATTAAAGATAAATCTATTTTTATATCTGAACATAATTTTTTGCATTCTTGAAGATTGTTTTCACTTTCAGCTTGAACTTGACCTTGAACTTGTTCAAGTTCTAATTCCAATTCTTTTATTTTTCCTTTTAATACTCGAAAATCGTAGTATTGCTTAGAAAAAATTACCAGAGAAAAAACACCACAGACGCTGTTATACCAAAACACACCTTTATCAGATAATGCTTTACTTAATGGAAATGCTAACTCTTCTAAAAAACCATTAAAATAGAATATGGTTTTAATTTTTTTATTTTCTACAACTCCCAGACATGACTAAACTCCTTCTTTTATGTGTATTTAAAACAATAAATACTATTAACTTAAAATTACGGGCGCAATTATAAAACTAAAATTTGCTAGAAGTCAAAATTAAAAATCTACCTTAGGTATAAATCTTTACATCAAACTCAGATAATTGATCCAAATATTCATCCAAACTAACAAGCCCCACACAAGCCTGAGCACCAATTAAATTACTATTTTTTAATTGTGATTCAGACAAATAATTTAACTTTTTAGCTAATAAAATAGCAGGTATAGTCGGAACTTGAGGCCCATCACCCCCTTTAGCTATTAAAAACCATTTAATCTCCTTTGGTTTACCATTTTTATCTTTTCCTTTTAAAATGATATGCATGCCGCCATCATCCGAACCTAAAAAGTCAAACACATGACTTAATTTTAATAATAACTTAGCATACTTTGGAAGCTTAATCGGCGCACCACATCTTACAATCCAAGATAAAAACCACATCCCTAGATGCAGCATGCCACTTTCCATACCAGCACAAAACTTAATATTTTTTATACCATATTTTTTTGGAAGCAAGTCTAAATCTGGAATATCACAATTAGCCATCCACCTTTTGCCTAAAACTGGATAACTTTGCCTATAAACACCCTGCCAGCCATAAACCTTTTTGGATTTATTAAAGCTTTCAAACTTTTTTAACGGCTTTCCTAAATAACTTAAAATTGCCTGTGTAGTAGCTAAACCACGTTGAGCTTTTTGCCCGGGGCTTATTCCAAATTCCATACTATCAATTTGAGAGAAGCTATCTTTATATTTTTCCAATACACAAGAAGATAAACCTGGAACCGTACTTGCACCGCTAATAATACTCACACCAGCAGCTTTTGCATCTTTATCAAGAACATTAATACCAGTTACAAAATCCCTGCCATCAGCCAAATCTATATAATGCACTCCATGCTCTATACAAGTTTTAGCAATATTGTAATCTCTAGCTTGAAAAGGCCCGCAAGTATCAATTAAAACTTTTGGTTTAAATTTTGATAGGTTTTCAGCTAACGCACTTTTTTTTCTAATATCAAATGCAGCTGAATCTATAGCTATTTTATGATTGACAAAGGCTTCATCAAATTTAATCTTGTGTACAAACTTGTTTAGTCTAGATCTATTACGCCCGCATAAGATTAAATCACAACGTAGCTTAGCTAAAGCCCAGGAAATTTTGGTACCAAAATTTCCTGCAGCTCCTAGGATCATAATTCTATTTGGCATGAGATATTACTTTTTCTTCTTAGGCATGTACAAATCAGTAATACTGCCCTCAAAAGCTTCACACGCTAAACCTACAGTCTCAGATAGAGTCGGATGTGGATGAATAGTTAAGGCTATATCTTCAGGGTCACATCCCATCTCGATAGCTAAACAAGCTTCGGCAATAAGCTCACCAGCATTAGGCCCAACAATACCGACACCAATTAGCCTATTAGTAGTTGCATCAAAGATAACTTTAGTTACGCCTTCATCTCTATTTATAGATAAAGATCTACCGCTTGCAGCCCATGGGAAAGCCGCTTTTCCATATTTAATTCCTTGCTCCTTGCATTGGTTTTCAGTGAGGCCTGCCCAGGCAATTTCAGGGTCCGTATAGGCTACACCTGGGATACATTTAGGCTCGAAGAAATGTTTCTTACCACAAATAACTTCCGCTGCCACATGAGCTTCATGTGTAGCTTTATGCGCTAACATCGGCTGCCCTACTATATCGCCAATTGCAAAGATATGACTAACATTTGTTCTAAGTTGTTTATCTACTGCAATAAAACCTCGATCATCAACATTAACCCCAGCTTTATCAGCATCAATATCCTTACCATTTGGAATACGTCCAACTGCAACTAAAACCCTATCATATTTAACAGGTTTAGCAGAAGCGTTCTTTCCTTCAAAAGTTACATAAATACCATCTTTTTTAGCATCGACCTTAACAACTTTTGTCTCAAGTAAAAGCTCATACTTTTTCTTAACTCTATTTTGAAATGGTTTTACGATGTCTTTATCCGCACCAGGAACTAACTGATCAAACATCTCAACTATGCTAATTTTAGCACCCAACTGACTATAAACCTGTGCCATCTCACAGCCAATAATTCCGCCACCCAAAATCAACATTTTTTTAGGAACACCCTCAAGCTTCAAAGCTCCAGTTGAATCTATAATTCTTGGATCATCAGGAACAAATGGTAATTTAACTGGTCTAGACCCTGCGGCTATAACGCAGTTTTCAAAGTTAACTATAGTCTTCTTCTTACCATCAATAACTTCGATACTCTTATCAGATGTGAATTTACCATAACCTTTTACAATCTGAACTTTACGCTGCTTAGCCAAAGCTGCTAATCCACCAGTTAACCTATTTATTACAGACTCTTTCCAAGTAACTAACTTTTTAATATCAACTTTAGGTTTAGCAAAAGCTATACCATGCTCACTCATATCTTCTGCTTCATCCATAACTTTAGCAGCGTGTAATAAAGCTTTAGACGGGATACAACCAACGTTTAGACAAACCCCACCGATAGAGTCATATTTCTCAATTAAAATTACTTTTTTACCTAAATCAGCTGCTCTAAAAGCTGCGGTATACCCACCAGGACCACTACCTAAAACTACAACTTCTGCATTTAAACTACTCATAATAAAATCCCCTTTTCTATACTATAAAATCAATCTTTTTAAATCTGTTAAATTAGCGCAAATAGCCGTTAAAAATTTAGCTCCTAAAGCTCCATCTAATACTCTATGATCAAGTGATAATGATAAAGGCAGCATTAGTCTTGGCACAAAGCTTCCATCTTTATAAACTGGCTTTTGTGAAGATTTAGATACACCTAAAATAGCAACTTCTGGCATATTCACAATCGGTGTAAAGGCTGTTGTCCCTAAACCGCCTAAGCTTGATATAGTAAATGTACCACCTTGCATATCTTTTCCAGTAAGTTTACCGTCTCTTGCTCTAGTTGCAAAATCAATTATATCTTTAGCAATTTGATAAACACCTTTTTTATCAGCATCTTTAATAACAGGAACCATTAAACCCACAGGTGTGTCAACGGCAACTCCGATATGCACATATTTTTTAATTACTAAATTATCACCATCTGCAGCCAGTGAGCTATTAACCTTCGGAAAATCTACTAAAGCTTTTGCAACAGACTTAACAATAAAAGCAAGTGGCGTAAGCTTCACTCCCTTATCTAAAGCCTCTTGTTTACCAGCTTTTCTAAAGCTATCCATATCGGTTATATCAGCATCATCAAATAAAGTTATATGCGGAATCTTCACCCAGTTTCTATGTAAATTTGCTGCACTTATTTTATTAATTCTTGATAATTTCTCAACTTCAACTTCACCAAATTGTGCAAAATCTACTTTAGGATCAGGCAATAAATCTAAACCTGAACCGCCTCCACCAGAGCCCATACTTTGCATTTTAGCTTTAATATACTTTTGAACATCTTCTTGAGTTATCCTTCCTTTAGGGGCGCTGCCTGAAATATTAGATACATCCGCACCTAACTCTCTTGCGAATCTTCTTACAGAAGGGCTAGCATGCGCAAGTTCAGCTGATACTACATCACCACTTGAAGCATCATGATTTGCAACTGGTTTTGAAGGTGCAGCTTCTTGCTCTTTTATTACTTCAACTTTTTTCTCAACAGCTTTTTCAGGCTCAATTTTTTTAGCATCACTAACTGCTCCTGCAACCTGTAATTTTAATATCGCATCGCCCTTGCTAACTTTGCCGCCCTCTTTTACCATAACATCTAGAACTTTTCCAGCTGAAGGTGATGGGACTTCCATAGTAGCTTTATCAGTTTCTAAACTAATTAAAGGATCTTCTGCATTAATTTCATCACCAGGTTTTACTAAAACTTCAATTACATCGACGCTGTCATAATCTCCTATATCTGGGACTAAAACGACTTCTTCACTAGATGCACTGCTAGCATCTTTACTAGGCTCTTCAGTAGGATCTTGACTAGGTTTTTCACTAGGTTCTTCTTTTTCTTGTGTCTTAACATCCTCAGAATTAGAGCTAGACCCTGATCCAGACTCAAGATCTATTAAAACATCACCTTCGGACACCGTACCGCCTTCTTTAACATGCACAGCGAGAACCTTCCCTGCTAAAGGGGATGGAACTTCCATAGTCGCCTTGTCAGTTTCTAATGATACTATTGGATCCTCAGCGCTTATCTCATCACCAACTTTAACCAAAACCTCAATTACATCAACATTTTCATAATCACCAATGTCTGGAACTTTAACTACTTCTTTGCTCAACTTACTCTCCTAAATTACGCATGCAATGGGTTCATTTTGTTTGGGTCTATCTTATATTTTTTGCGAGCAGATTTAACATCATCGAGCTTTAATTTGCCTTCTTTATATAAAGCATAAACGGCCATATATGCGATATGATTTCTGCTGACTTCAAAATGCTCACGTAAATTAGATCTTAAGTCTGACCTACCGTAACCATCTGTACCCAAACAATAAAGCTCGCGCGGCATAAATTCTCTTAGCTGGCTAGAGTAACTATGCAAGTAATCTGTGGCTGAAACTATAGGCCCTTTAGTTTTACCCAAACACTTTATTAACCAAGACTCACTTTGCTTTTTATCAGGGTTAAGTCTTTCTTTGCGCGCTAAATCATGCGCCTCTCTATAAAGCTCATTTGCTGAAGTCATACTCCAAACATCCGCGCAAACATTAAAGTCTTTTGCTATCATTAACGCTGCAGCTTCAACTTCTTTTAAAATAGCGCCACTACCTAGCAACTGCACATTATGCTTTTTAGCTTTGCCTTTTTCTAATAAATATAAGCCTTTGATAATCCCATTTTGGGTATCTTTTGCTTTTGGCATAGCTCGATGTGAATAATTTTCATTCATAGTTGTAATATAATAAAAAACATCTTCATGATGCTCATACATTCGCTTCATTCCTTCGTGAATAATAACTGCCAACTCATACCCATAAGTTGGGTCATAACTTACACAAGATGGAATCAAACCTGCTTGAACATGTGAATGCCCATCTTCATGCTGCAAACCTTCACCATTAAGCGTTGTTCGACCTGAAGTTGCACCTATTAAAAAGCCTCTGGCACGAGAGTCTCCGGCAAGCCAAAGAATATCCCCAACACGCTGAAAACCAAACATTGAATAATAAACATAAAATGGAATCATCGGCACATCATGCACACTATAACTAGTAGCCGCACAAACCCAGCTGGTTACAGCCCCAACCTCATTTAAACCTTCCATTAAGATTTGCCCATCAGTTGCCTCTTTATAGTACATAATCTGCTTACTATCTTCTGGCTCATAACGCTGCCCAAACGGGTTATAAATACCCATCTGCCTAAATAAAGCTTCCATCCCAAAAGTTCTTGTTTCATCAGGGAAAATTGGCACAATATGCTTGCCAATATTTTTATCTTTAGCAAGGGCTGAAAATATTCTAGCTAAAGCTGTAGTTGTTGACATAACTCTATCACCAGTTGTGCCATCAAGTAATTTTCCGGCAAAATCTTTGTAATCTGGGATATTAAGTTTAGTTTTACTATCATGCCTTGCTGGCAATTGGCCACCTAGTTCAGCACGCTTTTGTTTTAAGTATTTTATTTCCTCTGATTTCTCACCCGGATGATAATACTCAAGGTTCTCAACCTGTTTATCTGTTAATGGCAAATTAAATCTATCTCTAAATACTTTTAGCTGGTCTATATCCATATGGTGTGAGTTATGCGCGATATTCATAGACTCACCTGCTGTACCCAAACCATAGCCTTTAACAGTTTTAACTAAAATAGCGCAAGG
>CAJQSL010000008.1 GCA_905612315.1 uncultured Francisellaceae bacterium | reverse complement strand
ATACTAAAAAGATAATAGAATAAACTGATAATAGAAATTTACTCATGAACGCTGTATTCCCCTTATCAAACACAACTCACACCATAAGCTCATTCCACCAATCAATAATAGCTGTAATAGCAATTCTTGTAGTTTGTTATTTAATTGGGTCAATTAATAGCGCAATAATTTTGTGCAAAATATTTGGTTACCCATCTCCATTATCTGAAGGCTCGCACAACCCAGGAGCAACAAATGTTATGCGCATAGCTGGTAAAAAGCTTGCTGCTGTAACCTTGATTTTTGATGCTCTTAAAGGCTTTATCCCGGTTATTATTTGCCATTTTGTATTTAAATTCCCGGATTTACTGCTAGCAGCAAGTGCACTTTTAGCCATATTAGGGCATATGTTCCCGGTATTTTTTAAATTCAAAGGTGGCAAAGGCATGGCAACTTTTCTAGGAACTTTATTTGCTATAAATCTCTTCGTTGCAATTTTAACTATTTTAACGTGGATAATAATTGCAAAACCCTTGAAGATATCATCTTTAGCTGCGATTATAGCCTGCATTTTATGCCCTTTTTATACCTGGTTCTTTGCATCAGGCACGCTTGCTTGGGCAATGGCAATTATTTGTATAATTATAATTTTAAAACATCATGAAAATATAAAAAGATTATTATCAGGTAAAGAAGGTTCTTTCAAAAACAAATCTAAAAAATAAACCCAAAAATAAACCCAAAAATAAACTAAATATATTATGAATAAACTAGTAATTGGCCTAACAGGAAATATAGCATCAGGTAAATCAGAAGTTGAGAATATCTTCAGAAAAAATGATATCCCAACTTTAGATGCCGATAAAATAGTAAAAGATTTACTAATACCTGGAACACAGATTTATCAACAAATCAAAGATAAATATATAAATTTATATCCGGAAATCATTTTAAAAAAATCCAGTCACCTTAATAAAAAGCTACTTAGAGAAATAATTTTTAATAATCCAAAGCAAAAAAAGTTTCTCGAAGATCTACTTCACCCGCAAGTTCAACAAGTTATGCATAAATTTGCCAAAGATTTTTTAGAAGATAAACATCATATTTATGAAAATGCTCCATTTTGTGTTTTATCTATTCCTTTATTATTTAATAAATCTAAATACCCAGATATCAATAAAATCTTATATATAGATGCCTGTGAAAAATCTCAAATAAAGCGCTTAACTAACCGAGACAATATTAGCGAAGAACTTGCAAAATCCATGCTAGCAGCGCAGCCTGATCGTAAAACTCGCCTTAGTCAATGTGATGATGTTATTAAAAATAATGGTGATGTGCCCGAACTTGAGAAAAAAGTTTTAAATATGATCAAGATTTATTCTTCGCAAAAAAGTACAAAATAACTGAGACAACAAATAAAATCATACTATAAAAAATAATAATAACTCCTACGCCAAAAATCGCCCAGACAACATAGATCACCGCGCCGATTGCAGCTAGTAATTCAAAAGGGTTTATTTTACCAAACTTTCTTTTACTAACAATCAATACCGAAATGCAAGTGAATAAATATGGGACTAAAGATCCAATAACCGCTATTAAGATAATAGTGTTAAACTGCTTCACCAAACCATAATTTAAAGTTGCAAGAAGCAATAATGTAATTAATATCGCACTAACAATTAAACCCACTACCGGCGTATCATCCTTATAACCTTTTGCCATAAATTTTGGAAAAAATCCCCGGTTAGCAGCGGATTTTCCAACTTGGCCAACTAGCAATGTCCAACCATTTAGCGCACCAAAACAAGAAACAACTGCCCCTATACCTATTAAAATTTTACCCCAAGGGCCAAAGATAATAGCTGCCGCATCAGCGAAGGGAGAAAAAGATTGCGCCAATATCTTATCTGGAATCATCCCAGCTATAGCAATTGAGCTTAAAATATAAACTATAGCAGCAAGTAACGTTCCAAACATAGTAGCCAAAGGAATGTTTCTCTTTGGGTTTTTAACACAATCTGATGGAACTGTCGCCGATTCAACTCCAATAAATGCCCATAAAGTTAAGCTCACACCTGCAGTAAAAACACTTAAATTACTTCCAGAAGTAAGATTAGGACTTGTTGTTAAATTCCCTGATTTAAAATAAAACCAACCAAAAGTTGCAATTAATAAAATAGGTATTAACTTTAAAATGGTGCTTATAACTTGAATTACCCCAGCTTGTCTGACACCCAAACAATTAATAATAGTCAAAACCCAAACTATAATAATTGCTAGAAATGTCCTTACAGAAGATTGCTCTAAAGCTGGAAATAAAACATGCAAGTAACTTGCCATCGCAATGGCAATAGCAGCATTACCAACCCATAACGCAAACCAATAATAAAATGCCATCTGAAAGCCTATAAACTTACCAAATCCTGCCTGAGCATAAGCATAGGGCCCCCCTGGAGCTGAAACTAATACACTCATCCTTGCAAAAACCCATGCTAGCAACATCGCACCAAGTGCTGTGAAAATCCAAGATGTAAGGCTTATAGTTCCTAATGCTGCAAGGGATGCTGGCAATAAGAAAACCCCAGATCCTATCATATTACCAGTAACTAGGGCTATCAACATCCAAAAACCCATCTTTTTCGCTTTTATAACTTTGTTATCTGCTGACATTTAATTTAGAATCCTAAAAATTATTTAAATACTTGAGTTTATATATGGATGAGTTTTCTTTAATTAAGTATATCCAAGAACAACAAAACCTGCACAATAAAATAAATAATACTAATTTAACAAATATTCAAATTGATATTGGTGATGATGCTTGCGCTATAAAACTTCCAAATGATAATAATAGTGAACTAATTATTGCAACTGATACTCTAAATACTGGCATCCATTTTTTTGAAGACTCGAAAGCTTATGATATCGCCCATAAAGCTCTAGCGGTAAATTTAAGTGATTTGGCAGCGATGGGCGCGACTCCTGCCTATTTCACCTTAAATCTAACCCTTCTAAAAATTAATAAAGATTGGATAAAAGATTTTTGCAAAGGCTTATTTACTCTAGCAAATTTACATAATGTAAGATTAGTCGGCGGAGATATAACAAAGTCTTTGGAAAATAAAGACTCTGAAAATATAAATATATCAAGTATAACTATTACAACGTTTGGCTTTGCTCCAAAAGATAAAGCTCTCAAAAGATCTGGGGCTAGGCCTAGTGATTTAATATATATAAGTAACCATGTTGGAGCACCAGGTTTTATAATCAACCAGCTTTATAATAAAAAAGATATTAATAATAAAGCTCGAGAAAAGTTATTACAAAAAGTTAATACACCTATCCCTCAAGTTCAGTTAGGTAAAAAACTTATTGATATTGCATCAAGCTGTATTGATATTTCTGATGGATTATGTGCTGATTTATATCATATTCTAAATGCAAGTAACCTTAGTGCGAATATTTATGAAGATAAACTTATACAAGCTATGCCAAATGAGCTAAAAGATGCTATCAAGCTTAATGAAATAGACTTAAATGAGGCTATAAAATTTATGTTATTTGGAGGAGATGACTATCAATTATGTTTTTGTGTTAATCCTAAAAACATAAATAAACTTAATGAGCTAAATAAATTAGGGAATAATGAGTATAAGCTATTACCTATTGGTGAGGTTATTTGTATTAAAAAAGAAAACAAAAGTATCTTAAACCTTGTGAAAGCTAACCCAGATAATAAAATTACTATAGAGCTACCGAATAAAGGACATAATCATTTTGGTTAGAATTCTATCTTCTCAATAAATGGTGGAGACGGCGGGAATTGAACCCGCGTCCGAAAAAGCTACACTCTCTGATCTACATGTTTAGCTGAACGAAAAAATTAACAACCTCTAACTGCGTTCAGCTCAGTTAGCAGATTGCGAGTCCAATAATTTAACTTGATGCTTTTGGACGCAACACCAAGCGAGCTTGAAATATAAGCACTAGTAACCCTACAAGCTTCAGGTTAGTCGTGCCGATGGATCGGTTATTAAGCGATCTAGAAACTAGGCAGCTTTTATAGCAGCTAATTTACCATCGTTTGCAGCAACTCGCCCTTTTGCAAGAACTAATCGCTTTTTGTTTTCATTGCCAGTTATAGCAAATTTGATAGCAGGATTAACGAGGAAAACTATCGTCCTCGACATGCACATTGAGTTTCGTCATTCCCGTCGAAACCATGTCGTCCCCATATTTGAAGATACACCCATTATAAAGCACAAAGAACACTATTGCAAGCGATAAATCTATTGTTTTTATATGCCAAAAACATCAATAAATAATATATTTATAGAATAACCACACCATCATCATGCATTGGATCATAAATAGAACCTGGCCTCCCACCGATCGCATCCTGATCAGCATCCTCTTTTACACCTTTAGTTATACAACAAGACCTAAATGCTGCACAAAGACCGCCAGCACTTGCTTTATCATCCGCAGCCTTTTGAATCAACTTCATTTCCATGGTACTTAAACCACTCATAAATTGACCCAAAACAGGTCCAGTCTTCCAACTCCAGTTAATTAACATATTAACAAAAGCAAAAGGAATACCTATACACAATGTCTGGTAAAAAATCTCTTGCGTATCCTCTATATTAATACCCGGGAACATATTCAAAGTATCAATAGACCCTGTAAAACTAGTCTCAATCGTGCTTAAACCAGATTTACTAAAAACTCTTAAAAAAGATAAAACAACCCCAAAATAAAATAGGGCTTTTATCCATAATAAATTAAATTTATAGTCCTGCTGCTCTCCGAACTGATGCATAAGATTCGAGCTACTAGAAAAATACCCTTGCAATAAAGGCCATAAAGAATAGTTTTTAGTGCATAAATTAACATAAAACCCCGAAAAAGCTTTTATCATCTTTAAATAAGCGCCCTCCTTGCCAAAGTCATGCTCAACTGTTTGCCAGTACAAAAAAGTAGAAGTTAAATTACATACAGATAAAATTCTAAACCAAAATCTCGCTCTTTGATTTTGATATTTATAAAATAGATCTTCATTATTAATTTTAAATATACCCCTAAATATGGCATCTCCATTTTTCAAATAAGCTCCTATATCATAAAACCAGGCTGCCCCCAAACAAGATATACAAATAATTTCTACTACTTTTTTGGGAATGACATCCCCAAAAAAAACGGTTATTCCACCTTTGAGAGAATCCCACTTAAGCCAAGTATAAAGGCAATAAACACAAATATTAAAAAAACCATACGTCAGGCGTGATAATTTATATGGATAATTTGCTTGAGTTAATATGTAATCTGTTATTTTCCATGAGACATCTTCTCTAAGATTAAGATCATCACCAGTTAATATAGCATTTACATCATCTTTAATTATAAATCTAGGATCAACCTGATTTCGATCCATCCAATCTAAAACAAAGCCTTGTAAGTCATCCCTTCTCCTATCTTTTATTATATCTCTAACAGATTTTTTCTCTAAATCCCGCACAAATAATTTAGCATGATTTCTACTTGTCAAAACTGAAGCATAACTTAGTTTATCTAAATCAAGCAAAAGTGGCTGCTTACCTCTTACCAAATTAACAATCTTTTTCATTTTTTCGATATAACGATTGCGACTTTTGGCTAAAAATAAAGCACCTACGCTTATAAAAACATCAGATCCGATAAAAAAATAAACGACACACTTAACCAAATCAGGATAATTATCTCCACCAAAACGATTGTTAAATAGCTTTTCAGTTTGATAAATTGGAGTAAGGCAATCTAGAGTCTTACCGGTAATAAAACATGTGAAAACCACCGAAAGAGCCGTATTAACAAACTTAGAACACGCCTTCTTGCATTTATTAAAACTACAAAAAACATCTTGATAAAAAAAAGTGGGGTCTTCAACATTTAATAGCGTACCTTGAGCCAGATATCCTCCATTAAGAGA
>CAJQSL010000007.1 GCA_905612315.1 uncultured Francisellaceae bacterium | reverse complement strand
AACAGCAGCAGAAACAGCAGCAGAAACAGCAGCAGAAATAGTAGAAAAAAAAGTCGATGCTATAGTAGTATTATTAGGGCAATTAGCTTCTTCGTTGACTCTAACGCTTGAGCTTAAAAAAATTTTTCCGGATATAAGAAACAGTGAAAAAGGTTCTGAAGAATATAACGCCAGTATAGATAGGCTAGAAGGTTTTGCTAAAATACATGATGAAAGCCACGGTTGCCAAGATTCACAACTTTTAGTTGTGAATCTTAAGAAACAATATAAATTATATAAACTATTTTCAGATGCAAAGGATGCAAAGGATGCAAGGGATGCAAGGGATGCAAAGGATGCAAAGGTTGCAAAGGATGCAAATAGAAAAAAAGTGCCTGAAGACGACATTACGCTCAAAAGATTTCGGTTTTATTTGAGAATTTTGGGTCATGATGATAACTTCAAAAGTTGTAGCGAAGAACTTCGTTCAGAACAAAGGGTTATAATGCGTCGAATTGGTATAGATCGTGAAGTTAACATTGCTCAATCAGTGTGTGGAATATGTAATCATTTATTAGGCATTTCACTTCAAAGCAAAAGAATTGATATAAAAGGTCTTCTTGAATTATTTAATAAAGCCATTTATAAATCAGACAGTAAGGCACAAATTTTGCATAACTTAGGGAAGATAATGCCCGACTGGCTAAAATGGAATACTACCAGAATTGCGTTAAGTGCTACAGGAATAATACAAAATTTTCAAAAACCCTTTAGTGGTGCTGGTGCTGGTGCTGACACAGAAGAGTTGGCAGAAAGACAGGTTTTTAGTTTAAAAAAAGTTGTTGATAAGGCCGTAACTTTAATAAAGTTACTTAAGATATTTATCAAAATTGATCCTAGAATAATTAAGAAAATTAAAGAATGTACACCGCTATTACAAAAATGTATATATGATAAAAAAACCAGTGTAGGCCTACCTATCTCTAAGATATTTGCTATCATATTTAAAGTTGATCAAGAATTTGATATCGAGAGTTTTTTAGTAAAATTTAGAAGTCAACTAAATAAAAATAATCATGAAATTGGAGTTCTCAGTCGTTCACCAAGAAAAATAGGTTTTTTGGGAACTAAAACTGAAAGTGGAATAAAACTTGAAAGATTAGAAAAAGAAAATGAGGCATTACAAGAAAAATTAGAAAAACTTGAGAAGGGAGATGAGACAGAAATTGATCTTGTAAGAATTCATCAATTCCAGGAAGCAACTTTACAGGCTTTAGAATGTGGACAAGGTTTTAAACCCGGAGAAAAAGAAAAAGAAAAAGAACATACATTAGAATATTATGAGGCACAACTTGAAAATTTAAGATTTCATATTGATGGAAAAGGTAATGTGGCTGTAGTTGTAGATGACAAAGGACGCGGTATGACCGGGCATGAAGCAGGTGGGGCTGCGGGTGCGGCTTGTCTTGGTGGAATGAGCTTAGTGTTCCTTAGCGAAGAAGTATTAGTTAGGGGTTCTATAATTAAACCAGTAGTTGGTGGTGGTTGTATAAGTAAACCAGTAGCTGGTGGTGGTGCTGAGGCTGCTCCTGTAGATTTTCGGTATTCATATCAGGTTGCTTTACAACCTGTAATAAAGGTTGCTCTACAATCTGATCCTGATAAAGAAAAACAACAACAAGGTGAACTACAGCCCAAAGGATTATCTAGGTTTTGGGTAGATGGCGTTGTAAAAAGTGATGCACCACCGAAATTAGATATTAGTATGAAAGGCCCATGTAATGTATAACAATGCTTTTGGTTTTTAAGTTCCACTCAACCAGAAACCAAATCCAAAACATCACAAAATAGATTATCTTTAGATAAATTTGCATCCAGCAATTTATCTTTAGCATCAAGGCACATAGGAACTGGCCCTGCCATATAAACTTGAGAATTACTTAAATCTTTATAATGTTTTAAATTAAAAATTCTAAAAGAGATGCTGCACAGCATTCAGTTAATTAAGTAACGTAAATTTCATTTTTTGGTTATGTATTATATATTCTTCTATAATGTAATTATATTTAACGTTTTTGGCTGGCTAGTTTAAATTACAAGTTAAGGAGATACATGGTGAGAAGGGGATTAAAAATATCAATTATTTTAGGTGTTTTATTAGTAATTTGTTTAGTAATTATTGGTGTATATTATTTTATTATGAATAAGGCTGCAGGAAAATTTGATCCAAGAGTAAAAACAATTTATACACAAATTGTTAAAAGCAATTGGAATGTAAAAGTGATAGATAAATATACATCTCCACAACTTAGAAAGGGGTTTGCAAATAACCCAGAAGCTGCTGCTGCTCTTATTGAGGGCATGAACAGTTTGGGCCCGATTAAAGAGATCAAGGGAATGTCATCATTTAAGGTTAATTATGGGGCGAATGAAAGTGCAGTTTTAACAAATGTCATAATATTTGATAAGGGAGCTAGGCTTTTTGCTACACGTCTAGTAAAAGTGCATAACAATTGGTATTTAGATGCGTTTGATAGCTATGTTTTATCTGAGGACTTAAAAAACATTACAGCAGAAAGTTTAGGAACTTATATTTTAGGGTTAAATAAAAATGATTTAGGTGTTTTATATGCTAGTGGCGCAGTTCTTCCTAAGAATACTAAGAAAGCTATATCTTTATTTTTTGAGGCTTCCGCTGAGGGTTATACCACAGCTATGTTTAATATAGGAGTGAGATATTATAAAGGCAACTCGGGGCTTCCTAAAGATTATTCTAAAGCTATAAACTGGTATCAGAAGGTTATTAGTAATCAATGCAAGTCAGTAAAGTATTGTCAGGGAAAGTTATGCGCAGCACATGCTTTAGGTATGATTTATTTAAATGGAGATGTGGTTAAGAAAAACACAAGTAAAGCTAGAGACTTATTCAAAAAGTCTGTTGATTTTGGCTTAAAGTACAATGATATATCAAAATCGCTTGAATTAACTGACAAAGATAAATCTCAAATTGCTACCAAATATGCTCAATATATGCTTTTGCAGGCAAATACTGGTGAAAAGCTATCTTCAGGGTTTGCAAAAGAAAAACAACTTAATGCTGGAATTCATAATTATTGTTGGGACTAGATTGTATGGAGTTTAAAAGATGATAAAAGAAAGTAAAAATAATTTTGTCCTTGCAACTGTGTGGCAAAGGATTTTTGGAGGATTTGTTGATCTAATTATACTTATAATTTTTTTATACTTTTATAGCAAAATTCCTGGTGTTAGTGATTATGTCGCATATCAAAATGGAACTGATGTGTCATATCAATTTTCATTGACAGGTTGGCGGTTTGTATTAGGTGTTTTTCTATGCTTTTTGTTATTTGGCATAATGGAATATTTTACAGGAAGAACTCCAGGAAAGTTTTTATCAGGAACTATGGTAGTTACTGAGAAATATAAAAAATTAAAGTTTTGGCAAGCTATGGTTAGAAATATAGTTAGATTGGTAGACTTCATTGGGATTTATCTGGTTGGCCTAATAATAATTCTTTTCGATAAGAAAAATCAAAGGCTTGGTGATCTATGTGCTAAGACATATGTAATACAATCTACAAATATAGATAAAGATTTAAAGGCTAGTTAAAACACAAAATTAGAATAATATTTTGGACCTATAACCTTAACTCAGACTTTACTGTCTAGGTAAAATAATTCGTTGCGCGGCAATTTCTTACTGGACGCCTTTTAAAAATTGCAGGTTTGGCAATTTAATCTCAACCAGAAACCAAATCCAAAACATCACAAAATAGATTATCTTTAGATAAATTTGCATCCAGCAATTTATCTTTAGCATCAAGGCACATAGGAACTGGCCCTGCCATATAAACTTGATAGTTGCTTAAATCTGTATAATGTCTTAACACTGAATCTATTACAAAACCGCATTCATACTCAGTCTCAAACTCAGATTTTGCTTTTATATCAAGCTCACAAATATCAGATAAAACACTCGTGTATTTAAAATTTGCATGTAGATTAGCAAAAGTATTTATATCCTCATGAGCATATAAATTATCTTTAATAGTCGTGCCCCAAAAAAGATGAATTTTTTTAGATTCACTTAATTTTTCTAAATTATCTTTATGAAATAAATAATCTAACATGCTTTTCATTGGGGCAAAGCCGGCGCCACCTGCGATCAAAATAATAGGTTTATTATTTTCTCTTAAATAAGCTTTGCCACAAGATTCAGATATGTGTATCTCGGATGAGTTTTTTATTGCTTGAATTATCTTATTGTTCGCTTGTTGCTCCGGGTTTTGACTTAATCTTATATGCAATTTTATGTAAGGATCTTGCGGGCTTGATGCAATTGAGAACGGATGCTGTACATCATTTATAATTAAATTTAAATATTGCCCAGGAAGATATGGGTATACAGGCAAGCCAGACGGTTGCAAGCTTAGTTCAATATACTCATCACAAAGTTTTTCTAGAGATATTATTTTACAAGTTATCATCTTTTGCCTCATTTTTTGTAATTATAACTAATGTTACACACAATAATAAATATTATGCAAAAGTATAAGCCTATCTCGATATAAAAAATCCCAGCTCAGTCTTTGCGAGGAGGCTTTTGGCCGACGTGGCAATCTCTTTCTCGAGGTTGATGTTCTCACCTTAATCAAAAGTACCCAACGCAGTCTTTGCGAGGAGGCTTTTAGCCGACGTGGCAATCTCCTTCACATTTTGGATTTATTGTTACGTAACATGAGCTATAACTTACTTTTTAGTAATTCATTCACCTGTTTAGGATTAGCCTTGCCTTGAGTCGCTTTCATGGTTTGCCCCACAAAAAATCCGAATAGTTTATCTTTGCCACCTTTGTATGCCGCAACTTGATTTGGATTATCCGCAATTATTTTATCGATAATCTTTTCAAGCTCGCCGGTATCTGACATTTGTTTTAAGCCTTTAGACTCAATTAATTTGTCAATTAAGCTAGTATCTTCAGGATTGTTTTCTTCCCAAAGAGCTTCTAGTATAGTCTTGCCCGCTGAATTAGAAATAGTATTATCTAAAATTCTTTTTATTAAAGTAGCTATCTGTTCTGCTGAAATCTTAGTTTTATGAATAGTCAAACCTGCCTTGTTTAATAAAGCAGATAAATCACCCATAACCCAGTTAGCAGTAATTTTAGGATCTTTAGTTTTTGCAACAGTAGTTTGATAAAAATCTGCCATCGCCCGAGATGCAGTTAGAACAGAAGCATCATATGCACTTAAATTATATTCTGATTGAAATCTTGCCTTTTTCTCCCAGGGTAGCTCAGGTAAATCAGCTTTTACATTTTGAATATAAGCATCATCAATGTGCACTGGTAATAAATCAGGATCTGGGAAATATCTATAATCATGTGCCTCTTCTTTCGAGCGTAATGATTTAGTGATATTTTTATTAGGATCATATTGGCGAGTTTCTTGATTAATTTCTCCGCCTGATTCTAGAATATCTTTTTGTCTGTTTGCTTCATATAAAATTGCTTTTTCAATAAACCTAAATGAGTTTAGATTTTTCATCTCAGTTCTGGTGCCTAATTTGGTTTCACCTTTTTTGCGCAAAGATAAGTTCACATCACATCTAAAAGAACCTTCTTGCATATTGCCATCGGATATTTCTAAATATCTAACTAAAGAATGTATAGCTTTAAGGTAGGATATTGCCTCTTTTGAAGATCTCATGTCAGGCTCAGATACGATTTCTAAAAGCGGTGTGCCTGCGCGATTTAGATCAATTCCAGTTTTGGTTTCATAACTTTCATGAAGAGATTTGCCAGCATCTTCTTCTAAGTGTGCTCGAGTAATTCCAATAGTTTTAGTTGAACCATCTTCTAAAGTAATATCAATTTTACCTAAGCCGACGATTGGATGCTCAAATTGACTAATTTGATAACCTTTAGGAAGATCCGCATAGAAATAATTTTTTCTTGCAAAAATGCTCATATGATTAATTTTAGCATCAATGCTTAAACCAAGCTTCACTGCCATATTAAAAACTTCAGGATTTAAAACAGGTAGCATCCCAGGGTAGGCTAAATCAACCGGGCATGCCTGATGATTAGGTTTGGCGCCATATTCTGTAGCCGCTGCGCTAAAAAGTTTACTTTTAGTAGCTAATTGTGTGTGAACTTCAAGTCCAAGAACCATTTCCCATTGCATTATTTCTGACCTCTTTTATTTAGAAGTTAAGTTAGGAGCTCGTGTATGCCAGTCAGTTGTTTGCTGGTACTTATGCGCTATATTTAATAATTTTGACTCACTAAAATGATTTCCCATAATTTGTAGGCCAATTGGCATGTTATCTACAAACCCACACGGAATAGATATCGCAGGAATCCCCGCAAGATTAACACTTAAGGTGTAAATATCATTTAGATACATTTCAATCGGGCTAGATAGAGGCTTGTTAAGCTCAAAAGCAGGCGTTGGAGTTGTCGGGCTCATAATAACATCAACTTTAGCAAAAGCTTTTTGAAAGTCTTGACTAATAAGCCTTCTGACTTTTTGCGCTTTTAGATAATAAGCATCGTAATATCCCGATGATAGGGCGTATGTACCCATCATAATTCTACGCTTAACCTCCATCCCAAAGCCTTCCATACGAGTGCGCTCGTATAGGTCAGTTAAATCTTTCGGGTCTTCGCATCTGTAACCATATCTTACACCATCAAATCTAGCTAAATTGGCAGAAGCTTCAGCTGGCGCAATAATATAATAAGCATGCAAGCTAAAGGAGTTATGCGGCAACTCAATTTCAATGCACTCAGCGCCCATTTTCTCGAAAGATTTTATCGCATCTAATACACCTTGGCTTATTTTAGGGTTTAAATTATCATCAAAGAAATCTTTTGGGATTCCAATTTTCAAACCTTTTAAATCTTGATTTAAATTTTTGGTGTAATCTTCAGTTGGAACATTTGCGCAGGTTGTATCGCGCTTATCATGGCCTGCCATAACGTTTAATAAAATTGCTGCATCTTCTGCCGTTTGCGCCAGAGGGCCGCCTTGATCCAAGCTGGATGCAAAAGCTACCATACCAAATCTTGAAACTCTTCCATAAGTTGGCTTTAAGCCAGTTATTCCACAAAATGCTGCAGGTTGTCTGATTGAGCCACCGGTGTCAGTGCCAGTTGCTGCAGGTGCTAAACCAGCTGCAACAATGGCCGCCGAGCCACCAGATGAGCCACCAGGAGTACAAGCTTTATTCCAGGGGTTTTTAACTGCGCCAAAAAAACTATTTTCATTGGTTGAACCCATCGCAAATTCATCCATATTTGCTTTACCCAAATTAATAAGACCATGCTCATTAAATTTTTGTACAATATGCGCATCAACTGGGGATACAAAGTTTTCTAGCATTTTTGAGCCGCAAGTTGTTGGCATATCAGTTGTGCAGAAAATATCTTTTAGGGCAATTGGTACGCCAGTTAAAGGGCTAACTTTTTTACCGTTTTTATCAGCATGCCCACGCGCTTTATCAGCTTCATTAGCTTTTTCTAAAGCGAGCTCTTTATCTACATAAACATATGAATTTAGATCATTATGTTTTTCAATTTTATTTAAATATTCTTGAGTGATTTCATAACTTGAATAAGTTTTATTCTCAAGGTTATCCATTATTTGCTTTAGGGTAGGGCGTGAGTTTTGAGTCATGTTTAAGTCTCTATTTTATAACTATTTTATAACTTTAGGAGTTAGGAATAATAAATCTTGATCAGATTCAGGAGCATTATTTTTGATGTTCTCATCGATGCCGATATTCTCAGTTACTTCATCTTTTCTGTAATGCTCTGTATCTTTTTGATTTTTAGTTAGATCTTGAGTTAGATCTAATGGGTGCATCATCGGGGTTATGTTATCAGTATTAAGTTGTGATAATTCACTAATAGTATTTAAGATTTTATTTAAATCTTGCTCAAAAGTTTTTACTTGCTCATCCGTGATACCGATTCTGGCAAGATGTGCAATCTTGCGAGTGGTTTTTTCATCAAGGGTTTGATTTGGGTTACTCATAGCGCATATATCCTACTTTTATTATGAATAATTTGAATGGCGCTATTATATGGAAATTATGGCAAGAAGGGAAGGTTAGTGCTAAATCAACTTTATTAAAAGGTGGGTTAGGTATAAGAAAAACCTAATTTCTCCTAGAAACCTTATGGTTTAAATTCAACTATTTTACCTAGAATATATAATACTAATAAAATAAGTTAAATAAAAATTCACTAGCTATATGTATTTCAAGCAATAACTTTACCGGGTTCTTTCCAAACTTACCTATTCTAAAGCATAGCTTTATACAAAATTTTAAATTTTTTTAATCTAAATCCATACCATTTCTTATAGAGTTAGTGATTGAAGGAGTAAGCTTTTGTTTTATAAAATTAGTTACTAACTGTTCTATCGTAGGTGATGACTTTGTGGCATTTGGCTTTGGTGGGTAATTTTTTAAACTTTCAGTAATGTTTTCCTCATTGAATAAAACTTGTTGAATAGATGGGTAGCTGTAAGCTCTTATCATATACGCACCATATAAAAGATAATGTGATGACAAAATAGTTGAAATATTTGCTAACCCATACCCTACAGGGTTTCTGGGACTGTCCCTATCTCCAGAAAATGGAACTGAGCTTGGCTCAATCTTTATCCAAAGGTTTATATTTCTTTCTTTCATTTCTTTTCTTATTGGGTCTTTAGAGTCAAGAAAACTAAATTCTAGAAATTCTTTGCTTGGATTAGAAATAATAGTAACATTTTTATATCCATTTTTCTTGAGCATTTTACTAATATCTTTTGATATAAAGTTATCTACAGAAATATTTTTTAGCTCAATTTTTTCTTTTTTGTCTGTAAGTGCAATAAGACCTACTTTATCCTTTTCCATTACATTACCCATTGTTGATGTAATAGCTATTCTCTGAGTTTTTGGTAAAGGTTGGCTCAGTTTTGTAGTAACGCATCCGGAAAGGGTTGCAATAAAAATTGTTAAGATAGAAAGACTAAAAAAGACTTTGATAATTTTCATGGTAATCCTATATATTTGATTCGAGCTTGTTTTTACGTAGTATATGTCAGATTTTTTGATTTTTCTATTATTTAATATTTAATTGGGTTCGGCTTATATCAAGCTATCGATCCATAACACAAAACCGCTTAAACATAGAACTTTTATTAAAAGTTGATAACCCAAAGTTTCGAAGCTTCATATAGAATTCATCTTCATTTGAGAAAAGAGAATTAAAGCCACTCATGCTTAGTATTATATTTTGATTATCTTGCCATCTAAGTTTTTCATATTTTTTAAGCCAGGTGTGAGTGTTAAAGTCTCTTGATTTATTTAATGCTTTGATAATAACTTGAGCTAAAGCTTGGGTATCTAAAATACCTAAATTAGCGCCTTGGCCTGCTAAAGGGTGAATTCTGTGGGCGGCATCCCCAATTAAAGCCAAACCATCTTTTACATAAGTTTTGGCATGAGATCTTATTAAAGGAAAAGCTAATCTTGGGCTTAATAATTTTACATCGCCTAATTTATGATCAAATTTTTCAGCAATAATTTTTTCAAACTCATTATCTTCTAATTTTTTAGTAGTTTCATAACTTGCTTTATCTTGAGACCAAACAATGCTAGCCGTATGCTCATCAAGTGGTAAATAAGCTAAAGGCCCCGTTGTTAAAAAGTTTTGCCAAGCGCATTGTTGCATAGGTTTTTGAGTTTTAAGGGTGCATACGGTTGCCATTTGCTCATAGCTTTTATATGTAACATCAATATTTGCTTTTTCGCGAACATACGAGTTGGCACCATCAGCGCCAATTAATAATTTGGTATAAATAGAATCTGAATTTTTGGTTTTAATTTCCCATTTATATTCTGATTTATATTCTGATTTATTTTCTGAAGAACTTTCATATTTTAGATCTAATAAATCATCTTGTAAAAATTCAATATCACTAGTATCAATTAATTTTTTAAATAAAGTATGGGTTATAACTTTATTTTCAACCAAATGCCCGAGGTAATCTTGCCCCATGCTATTAGCACAAAAATCAATATGAGCATTAGATTTGTCATCCCAGACATGCATCTTTTTAAAAGGGTAAGCACGCAGGTTTTTCATCTCACCCCAAACTCTTAAATCTTCCCATATCTTTGTTGAAGTTGGAGTTATCGCACTTACGCGCATATCCCACTTAGTTAAATCTAGCTTTTTGTCACAGGGAAGTTTTTTATCTATACAGATTATTTTTAAATTATTTTTTGCTAATAAAGCAGCTTGAGTAAGGCCGACTATTCCTGTTCCAATAATGGCAATATCATATGTTTTATTTTTATGGGTTTTATTTTCATGCATTATTTTAACCCCATCATTACTTGATTTAACCGAGTCTTAACAATTTTTATATTATCAATTCTATTTAGAGTAAACCTGCGAATTTGTTTTAAAATTGGGGTGTTATTAGAAAATAAAGCAAGCAGATCATCGGTAATATTAATAATTCGAGTTTTACGCCTGGATGTTTTAGCTAAAAATTCTGCAATTAAAGCATCAGGGTTATTAAAAGTTTTATCAAAACCTATATCATTCTCAAACTCTACTATTAAATCAATAAGCTGCATAATCTCAGTTATGCTCAAATTAAAACCTTGGCCTGCAACAGGGTGCAGGGTGTGTGCAGCGTTTCCTAAAAACAAAATGTTGTTATAGGATGGCTCTGGCATAATTGTTTGATTTAACGGGAAAATAATTCTCTTGCCGCAATCTGTAAATCTTCCACATTTATACCCAAAAATTTCCTGTAAGTTTTGTAAGAATTCTTTTTTTGGAGCATCTTTTAGAGCTTGGGCTTGCTCAGGTGTGCATGCCCAAACCATACTCATGTGAGATGGCCCGCATGGAAGCAATGCCAGCGGACCATCTTTAGTGAATCTTTCAAAAGCCATGTTATCTAATGAAATAGGGCGTTTTAGTTCAACTGTTGTTACCAAGCCACTTTGATTATAAGATTTTGTATTTGCTGATATTTTTAGTAGTTTTCTAACAGATGATTCGGCGCCATCGGTTGCAATAATTAATTTACCAGTAATATCAATATTCTTATTATTAGATAGATTAGTTAAAGTTAATTTGGTTTTATTTGAGTCAGTATCTATATCTTCTAAAATATGCTCATCAAAAATCTGTAAATTATCTTTATTTTTTGCATTATTTAAAGATCTAATAATTTCAGAGCCTAAATCCTGAATTGTTATGTTATAACCCAAAGCGGGTAACATTTCTTTTTCGGCTGATAAATAAGTTTTGCCAAACCCACCTTGATCACTTACTTCAATGTTTTTAATTACGGTAGATTTTTGATTTAAATTATCCCATAGCTTAAGATTGTCTAAAATAATTTTTGAATTAAGAGATAAAGCTATGTATCTGCTTTGCAAATAATTATTATTTGTCTGCCTATTTTTTTCATTGGGCTTAGAATTAGTTTCTGTATTTATTTTGTTTTTTTCTATTAAGGCTATTTTGGCATCGGGTAATTTATCAAGAATTCCACAAGCAAGTGTAAGGCCTGTAAGGCCACCGCCAATAATTATAATATCAAATATAATATCAAATGAATTATCTAGTTTTTTATTATGCATAATGTTAGTTTTTTGTATCAGATGGGGCGTTAAGCTTTAAATGCTTTAATATAACAGAAGTTGTATCTTTGGTGTAATTTGTACAAAGCTCAAGCGCTTCTTGGTTGCTGGATGAGTCTTCTTCGTTATCATCCAGGCAGGCAATTTGTGTTAAAGACTCAAGAGCTTCTTGTAAAGGCGGGTTATCTTTTTGAGTCTCTGTATTTATTTGACATAAATTTAAGCCAGATAAAAACCCTTGAGAAAATTCAATTAGTGAGCTTAATGTGCTCTCAAATTCTGCTTTTGGGTCGGGCAAGATAAGATGAAATTCAGGGCCTGCTTCTGTATTTAAATAGTTTTGCGTCCAGGTGAATAGGTTTTCTAAATTTTCTTTGGCAGCATCAATTTCTTCAGTATTACCTTTTTTATCTAGATCTAAAGTCATAAGGCCATTTACCCAGGCATCTTTAGTGATAGCAGCATGGGCAGATATGATCGCGCATAGCAATCCATAAATTTCGGATGTAGATTGGTGAATATGTAATATATCTAGAGACTTAGATAAAGTTGAGTGATCAGGAGCGGTGTTTGTCATGATAAAAATAAAACCTTATTACATTTAGTACTTTTGGCTTAAATTGTATCACAAGCTATTGGTGTTATGAAAGTTAGTTCGTTCTTGTGGCTCGCGCAGGCCCCATGGCCTGTAAAAATAATAAGAATCTGGATTTGGAAATGCTTTAGGGTGCATACTAATAACTTGTTTCATTGTTTCAAGAAGATGCGCGTGATCTTTAAAAACCCATGGGAATTCATTGATACTTTGTAGCCATGCCATATGAGTTATAAAATCAAGATAATCAGGTTTTTTTGCGCTTTGTTCATGATTTTCTAAACCAGATGAAATTAATAAAAATTGTTGCCATGTTATATCAACTATATGGCCATCTTCTGATTGTAAAAATAAATGGTCATTGCGGCCTCCGGTTGGGTCAATTATTTTGTTTGTAACATCTCTAAGCTTTGGAGCCTTGCATTTTTCTTCTATTAGGCCTTTAATGACGCCATTATTTGCGCCACAGCAATTTATGCCATGAAAAAATGGAGTGCCTATATTTGTTGGGCTGTGTGTTGGGCTTCTATGCCTTGCCATAAGTGCCATAAATTCGATTTTATTGCTTATATCTGGAAATAGATTTTTTTTTTGAATTTGCAATAATCTTGCTAAAGATTTTGTGTGGGCGCTTGGTTTTCTTAGAAGAGATAGTGGCATGGATCTGTATGCCCTTTATTTTGTTTTTATTTTAAGAGCAGAATAAATATTATTTTTGCTAGAGACAAAAATAATATTTATATTTTTATTAAAAAACATTATCTATTAACAGGAATAGACTCACCATAATCATCAATTGCAACATAGGTAAATATAGCGTGAGTGACTTCTTTTTTTTCATAAATACCTTCCCTTGTTATTATTACAGTGATTTCAAATTGCATAGAAGTTTTGCCAGTTTTGATGTGTCTAGCATAACAACAGATAGTATCACCGACATGAACTGAATTTTTAAATACCATCTTATCAATTGCAACAGTTGTAACACGGCTTTTAGACAGCTTTCTTGCAGCTACGCATCCGCCTAAATCCATTTGAGATAATAACCAGCCACCGAAAATATCACCATTAAAGTTAGTGTCTTTTGGCATAGCAATGGTTCTTAGGACTAGATCTCCAATATTTTCCCCGTTATTTTCTGCGTTATCCTGATTCATTGAGTGCTTGTCTGTCATTGTGTTTTACCCCTTTAAGTGATTTTTTGGTTTGTCTATTTTATATTCTAGACTTGTTTTAGTATATTTTTATGTACTATACTTACATTATAAGGTTTAGGCGTGGCTCGTTCTAGGTTCTGCTGTTGAATCGTCTTGAGTTAATGTTTAAAGTTGAGGGCACTTGATGTATTTTCTGTTGTGCTATGCTGAGAAATTCAGAAAGCCTGATGAGATGCTGGGGAGCCCACTTGGTTAGTTCGAATTCGAGTACGATTTTAAACGGTCAAGGGTCTAGAGTCGAAGCTGCGCCGCCTTATTCTTAATTCTTATGAGTTTCTTTCTTTATAGCTATTTTTCTAGTAAAATTATTATATATATAATAATTTTGAGGTTTTTAGGATGGGTTTAATCAAAGCACCCGAAGAAATTGAAAAAATGCGCATAGCCGGTGAGCTTACAGCAAGGACGTTAAATCATATTACTCCATTTGTAAAAGCTGGCGTGACTACAAATGAAATTAATGATATGGCACATGATTTTATAGTCAATGAGTTGGATGCGTATCCCGCATCTTTGGGTTATCGCGGTTTTCCAAAGTCATTATGTACTTCTGTTAATCATGTTATTTGTCATGGCATCCCTGGGGATAAAAATATTAAAAAGGGCGACATTGTCAACGTTGATATAGTCGTCAAAAAAGATGGTTATCACGGTGACAGTAGTAAAATGTTTTGTATTGGCCAATGCCCTGTTTTAGCCCAAAGGTTAATTAAAGTTACCCAAGAGTGCTTGTATATAGGCATAAAAATGGTAAAACCCGGAGTTATGCTCGGTGATATAGGCTCTATGGTATCTAAACATGCGCATGCAAATGGTTTTTCAGTGGTTAGAGAATATTGTGGTCATGGCGTTGGTGCTAGCATGCATGAAGATCCTCAGGTTATGCATTATGGAACTCCTGGTACTGGGGCTGTGATCGAGCCTGGTATGACATTTACTATCGAGCCTATGATTAATGCTGGGAAAAGGCATACAAGATTATTACCTGATAATTGGACGGTTGTAACTAAAGATAGATCTTTATCAGCGCAGTGGGAGCATACTTTATTAGTAACTGAAACTGGTTATGAAATTTTAACCTATAGAGAAGAAGAAAAAGATAGAATAGATAAAATAGGTTGATTGACGTGTTTGATCAAGGGGGTTAGATTGGATTTTTCAAAAGAGCTTGAAGATGATAATAAAGATATACCTAAAGATTATCGTAAAAATTTGCGCACTAAAATAAAAAATCACAGATCTAGCTTGGAGCAAGATTTTTGTCAAACAGCAAGTTTATCTTTTTTTGAGAATTTTAAAATTTGGTTTGAAAAATGGCTTAAGTCGCATCAAGAATCATCTAATCCAATTCATAGATCATTGCGTATAGGCGTATATTCAGCCGTAAAAAATGAGTTGGATTTATCAGCAACTATTGATTATTTGTCTAAATTTGCTTTAGAAATTAACTCAAAGGATATTGGCGTTGAGATTTATATGCCAGCTGTGCATCCTGTGTTACCTGGTAAGTTGCAATTTAGGTTATGTGATGTGTCAGATGATTTGGCGTGCAAGATTTTTAAAGGCGGGGATATTAATTGCTATAATATTTTAGAGCCCAAGCTTGAGCCTGATAAAACAATTGCTCCTTGGTTATTGGATATAGTTCTTATGCCTTTGGTTGCTTGTGATAAAAATGGCGAGCGCCTCGGGATGGGGGGTGGTTATTATGATAGGACTTTTTCTTTTAAAAATATGCGTAAAAACATGAGTGATATAATGGCTGATGATGCTTTTTGTTTACAAAGTAATGGGCCCGTATTGATAGGTTGTGGTTATGATTTTCAGTTTTTAGGTGAGGATTGTGAGCTTGAGTCCAGGGAGTGGGATGTGAAATTAGATAGGTTTATTAGTCCTGGTGATATTTTTTCTTTTTGAGGGAAGCAACCTGCGGGAGATTGCTTTGTCACGTCGTTCCTAGCAAAGACTCTGCGTTGTCCTTGCTAGGAGGTCTCATTCTGTTTTTACTCTTCACCATCCTCAGGCTCAACCACAACTTCCTTCTTCGGTACACAATGCCCATGGTCCTTAAGCTTGCTTCTGTATTTTTTAACTTGCTGAGTTAACTTATCCAAAGTTCCATCAATAGCAGAGTACATATTATCTGCATCAGTTGTCGCAAAAAGACGATCCCCTGGAACATTAAGATTAGCTTCGCAAGTATGATTATTTTTATCAACGCTAATAATTACATGAGTTGAAACCAGGTTATCAAAATATTTATCTAACTTTTCAAATTTATCATTAATAAATTGATCTAGAGCAGCGGTGTGCTCGGTGTGTCTAGCGGTTATTTGTAATTGCATATTAATACTCCTTAAGGTTGTTATAATTAATTTAAATTTTAAATCCTTCGCCTAGATAAACTTTTTTAACTTGTTCATTTGACAATATATCTTTTGCGCTGCCATTGGCGATGATTTCTCCACTATTAACAATATATGCGCGATGACAAATATCTAAAGTTTCTCGAACATTGTGGTCTGTTATTAAGATTCCAATGCCTTTTTGGTTAAGTTGTTTAATAATTCTTTTAATATCTATAACTGAAATAGGGTCAACGCCAGCAAAGGGCTCATCTAGTAGTATAAATTGCGGGTTAGTCGCTAAGGTTCTTGCTATTTCGGTTCTACGGCGCTCGCCACCGGATAAACTATATCCTAGGTTGTCACTCAAATGAGTTAAATGAAATTCATCTAGTAAATATGTTAGCTTTTCATTGCGCTGGGCACTAGTTAAATCTTTTTGCAGCTCTAAAATAGCCATTATATTATCTTTTACAGATAATTTTCTAAAAATAGAGTTTTCCTGCGGCAAATATCCTAAACCTAACTGGGCGCGCTTATGAAGCGGTAGGTTCGTTATGTCGGTATTATTTATACTTACTGAACCTTTATTTGGTTTGACTAGTCCTACTATCATATAAAAAGATGTGGTTTTGCCTGCACCATTTGGGCCGAGTAAGCCTACGATTTCTGAATTATTTAGTTCTATTGAAATATCTGATACTACCCATCGGTTTCTATATTTCTTGGCTAAGTTCTTTGCTATTAATGTTTTCATGTTTATTTCTTTTGAGTTGGTTTTTTAGATTTAGATTGAAATGCCTCAGGCTGTAGTGTCATTGTGCCACGTTTAAATTTTTGAGCTGGACTAGTAATAGTTTCATCTAAAGTATTATAAATTAATTTGTGTCCAGTATAAACATTGTTGTTTTGTTCTACATAGGCATTGCCGATCATAGTAAATGTATTTTTAGGTGGTTCGTAGATTATAAGGTCAGCTCGAGCATGTGAGAGTTTCTCTCCTAGTTTTGCTTGGTATGAGTACTTAGCAGGTTTTCCTGTGACGGTTATTTTGTTAACTTCATTTTTATTATTTCCATATATAGTTGCAAGATCACCTGTTAGTGTGCGAGTCCCTTGGGTTGCGATTACATTTTTTTTGTAGTGAGCTATGTGCGTTATAAGATTAGCATCAAAAGAGTCGCTAGTTATATTAATAGGTTTAGTTTCATCAGATGCAAGTGCAAAGCATGGGCTAATAAAAATTAAATTGATAATTAAGATTGTAAATGCTTTTGTTAATCTTTTTGGGTTTAATTTAAAATTTTTCATATTGCTTTAATCTTCTTTAAATCTTTTTGGTAGGTTGGTAGTGAGTTTTAACGTTTGCAAGTAAGTAAAGTTGTTTGCTTGTGTTTGAATAAATAAGGCCTTCTGCTGTAGTTTTATTTGGTGAATTAGGCTCTAGAATTGTAACTGGTTCAGGTGTGTAAACAATATTGTTATTTATAAATAGATTTATTTTATCAGTTGTTATTTTTAGTGGTTTTGAGTTTTTTAATTCAGAGCCTTTTTTAAATATTATAACGTTAGATTGTAAAGTTAGAGTTTCCTTTGGCTTGTTATATTGGTTATATAAATATCCAATGTTGCTTGTCACATGCCATGGCGGCTGGCCAGAGTTATTATAAAAAACAGTCTTTGGATTTTTTATTATAGTTTTAGTGTTTGTTATATCGTTAAAGGAGTCTGCTATTATGTCATATTTTATTTTTCCTGATGTATCCAGTTGCGTAATCTTAATGTTTTTACCTCGCATCAATAGTATATCTTTTGCATCTGATTTCATTTGATTTATTTGAATAGATCCAAGAACGATACTTAGTAAAATCACAATCAAAATTAAGATAATATATAAAGTTGCTCGTTTTGATAGCATTTAGTTTGCGCTTAAAGGTTGTGTTTAATTAATTCTCTAATACTTAATAGTTTAAATCATTTTGCTAAAATTCGAAAAGGTTTTCATTTATATATTTAATTTAATAACATTGCACCACAGCTTATGCGCTGATATAATTTCGACGATTTTTTTGATTTTTTTTATTATTACTGAGGGTTTTTTATGATGGTCAAAGATGCTGAGATTTCTTCAACTCCTACTCCTACCCAAACTGAACAAGCTAATGCAATCCGTGCTCTTGCGATGGATGCAGTGCAAAAAGCAAATTCAGGTCATCCTGGTATGCCGATGGGAATGGCGGATTTAGCTCAAGTTCTTTGGTGTGATTTTCTAAATCACTCACCTAAGCATACAAACTGGCCAAATAGAGATAGATTTGTGTTATCAAATGGTCATGGTTCAATGCTGTTATATTCTTTGTTGCACCTAAGCGGCTATGATTTATCTATTGAAGATCTTAAAAATTTCAGGCAACTAGATTCTAAAACTCCAGGACATCCTGAATATGGATATGCTCCAGGAGTTGAAACAACTACAGGGCCATTGGGTCAAGGTATTGCTAATGCCGTTGGGATGGCAATAGGTGAGAGAAATTTAGCATCAACTTATAATACTCAAGATCATAATTTATTTGATCATTATATTTATGCTTTTTGTGGAGATGGCTGTTTAATGGAAGGTGTCTCACATGAAGTTTGCTCTTTAGCTGGAACTCTTAAGTTAGGTAAATTGATTTTAGTTTGGGATGATAACGGCATATCTATTGATGGAAAAGTCGATGCATGGTTCAGTGAAGATGTTGCTAAAAGGTTTGAAGCTTATGGTTGGCATGTAATCAGAAATATAGATGGACATAATCCAGAGCAAATAACTAAAGCAATACAAGATGCAAAAGATAATACGAATCAACCTAGTATTATTTGTGCTAAAACAATAATAGGGTTTGGATCACCGAATAAAGCAGATACCGCAGGTTCTCACGGGGCGCCTTTAGGTGATGATGAAATAAAATTAACGAGAGAAAAATTAGGCTGGAAGCACGCTCCTTTTGAAATACCAAATAATGTTTATCAAGCATATAATGCAGTTTCTAAGGGTGAAGATTTATATAATGCATGGCAAGAGTTATTAGCATCTTATAAGCTTGCTAATCCTAATGAATATGAAGAGCTAACTCGTAGATTAAATAAAGATCTACCAGCTAATTGGGATGCGCAAAATAAAGAATTTTTTACACAATTGGCTAATAACCCAACTAAGCTTGCAACTAGAAAATCATCCCAAGATGCTTTAAAGCATTATGTTAAGTTTATGCCTGAATTATTTGGAGGCTCTGCTGATTTAACTGGCTCTAATAATACTAATTGGGGTAAAGAGAAAGCTTTAAGTAATAAGCGAGAAGCTGGAAATTATTGTTATTATGGCGTACGTGAGTTTGGTATGGCAGCAATTATGAATGGTTTAGCTTTATATGGTGGTTTTATTCCATACGGCGGGACTTTTCTAGTATTCACAGATTACATGCGAAATGCTATGCGCATGAGTGCTTTAATGCAGCAAAGAGTTATTTATGTTTTAACTCATGATTCAATTGGCCTAGGTGAGGATGGCCCAACGCATCAGCCGGTTGAGCATGTCTCTAGTTTGCGTCTTATTCCTAACATGACAGTATGGCGCCCGTGTGATGATTTTGAATCTGCTGTTGCATGGAAATGTTCTTTAGAGAATAAAGCTGGCCCAAGTAGTTTGTGTTTATCAAGGCAAGGACTTGCTCCTATGCAAGAATTTTGGGATGAATCTAAAGGCTCACGTGAGGGTTTTGTGTCTAAAGGAGGGTATGTTTTATCTGAGGTTTTTGTTGATAATAATAAAGATATAGATCTTATCTTAATTGCAACTGGCTCTGAAGTAAGCCTTGCAAAAGATGTGGCTGATAAATTAGCTGCAGATAAAAATTTGAATATAAGATTAGTCTCTATGCCATCTTTAGATTTATTTTATTCTCAAGATAAAGCATATCAAGATTCAGTATTACCAAAAGGTGTTAGAAAAGTTGCTATTGAGGCTGGGGTTTCTGGTCTTTGGTATAAAGTAGTTGGATCTGATGGTTTAGTTATCGGGATGGATCAATTCGGTGAGTCAGCTCCAGCTTCTGATTTGTTCACGCATTTTGGCTTTACAGTGGATAAAATCCTTGCACTTTTAAGTTGAGTTTCTAATTTTATCTGGGTAGTATGGCCCGAGAGTCATATTATTTAGATATAAATAAAGGAGCAATCTTATGAGTGCAAAAATCAAAGTCGCAATTAATGGTTATGGTAGAATTGGTCGCAATATTTTACGAGCTTTATATGAAGGTCATCGTAAAGATGCAATTGAAATAGTAGCAATTAATGATCTTGGGGATGCTGCTGTTAATGCTCATTTAACTCAATATGACACAACTCACGGCAAGTTTAACGGTGAAGTTAACGTTGAAGGTGATAACTTGGTTGTAAATGGCGATAAAATTAAAGTTTTATCTGAGCGCGACCCATCAAAATTACCTTGGGGTGATTTGGGCGTAGATGTGGTTTATGAGTGTACTGGTTTTTTTGCAAGCAAAGAAAAAGCAAGCGCGCACTTACAAGGCGGGGCTAAAAAGGTAATTATTTCAGCCCCAGGTGGTAAAGATGTTGATGCAACTATTGTTTATGGTGTAAATCATGGGGTGTTAAAATCATCGGATATAGTTATATCAAATGCATCTTGTACTACAAATTGCCTAGCACCTATCTCTAAAGTTTTAAATGATAATCTCGGTATTGAAAAAGGCTTAATGACAACCATTCATGCTTATACTAATGATCAAAAACTAACGGATGTTTACCATTCTGATTTACGCCGCGCAAGATCTGCCACTCAATCTATGATACCTGCAAAAACTGGAGCTGCTGCAGCTGTTGGTTTAGTATTGCCTGAGCTAAATGGCAAACTTGATGGTTTTGCTATGCGAGTTCCAACTATTAATGTATCAGTTGTGGATTTAAGTTTTGTAGCTTCAAAAGAGACTAGCGTGGATGAAGTAAATAGTTTAATAAAATCTGCATCTGAAGGTGAAATGAGTGAGATCTTAGGCTATAACACTTTGCCATTAGTTTCAGTTGATTTTAATCATAATAAATATTCAAGCGTGTTTGATGCAACGCAAACTAAAGTGATCGGAAATTTAGTCAAAGTTTTATCTTGGTATGATAACGAGTGGGGCTTTTCTAATAGAATGCTTGATACTACAGTTGCATTAATGAGTGCTAAATAAAATTTTAATTTAATTTAGGGTTTGTTTTATGCAAGTTTTAAGCTTAGATAGTTTGATTTCTAAAGGTGAAATATCTGATAAAAAAGTTTTGATGCGGGTTGATTTTAATGTTCCTATAAATCCTGAAACTGGTGTTATAGAAAGTGATATTAGAATTCAAGCTGCTCTACCTAGTATTAAAAAGGTTTTAGATGCTAATGGTAAATTAATATTGGCTTCTCATTTAGGTAGGCCGGTTGAAGGAGAATATGATCAAAAGTTTTCTTTGGCGCCAGTGGCTGAGCATTTAAGTGATTTATTAGCAAAGCCTGTTAAGTTGGTTAAAGACTATTTAGATGGTGAAGTATTAAATATTAATTCTGGTGAGATAATTTTATTAGAAAACGTAAGATTTAATGCTGGTGAAAAATCTGATGATGATGAATTATCTAAGAAGATGGCAGCTTTATGTGATGTATACGTGCATGATGCTTTTGGGACGGCGCACCGAGCGCAGGCATCTACGCATGGAGTTGCTAAATATGCCAAAATTGCTTGTGCGGGCCCTTTATTAATGAGTGAAATAGCGGCTTTGTCCAAATGTTTGTCTGACCCTAAAAAAACCCTTAGTTGTTATAGTTGGCGGTTCAAAAGTTTCATCTAAGTTAACGGTTTTAAAAGAGTTATCTAGCAAGGTTGATCAATTAATAGTTGGCGGCGGTATAGCTAATACTTTTTTGGCAGCTGTTGGGCATAATGTTGGAGAGTCTTTATATGAGCGGGATCTAATTGAAGATGCTAAAGAAATTATAAATAAAATTCAGAAAAATGGTGGCACAGTACCTTTGCCAGTGGATGTTAGGGTTGCTAAAAAGTTTGATAAATCTGAAAAAGCTAAAATTAAGCAAGTTTTTGAAGTAGCGGATGATGAGCAAATATTAGATATTGGCCCTGAAAGTTCAAAAAATTTAGCAGCTTTTATGGAATCTGCCGGGACTATTGTTTGGAATGGTCCGGTTGGTGTGTTTGAGTTTCCTGAGTTTTCATTGGGTACAAAAGAGTTAGCATTATCTATTGCAAGCTCAGATGCTTTTTCAGTAGCTGGCGGTGGAGACACTTTAAGTGCAATAGATCAATTTGGGGTTAAAGATAAAATTTCCTATATTTCAACAGGTGGTGGTGCTTTTTTAGAGTACTTGGAGGGCAAAAAGTTGCCAGCATTAGCTATACTTGAAATAAGGGCTAAAAATTAAGGATATGTTATGAAAAGAACAAAGATATTGGCTACGGTTGGGCCAGCTTCTGAGTCTGAAGAAGTTTTAGAGAAAATGTTTAAAGCAGGGCTTGATGCAGTTAGGTGTAATTTTTCGCACGGAACTGCAGATGATCATAAAATGCGAGTTGAATTAATTCGTAAAGTTGCTAAAAGAACAGGCCATAAGGTTGGGGTTTTGGGAGATTTACAAGGCCCTAAGATTAGAATTGCCAGATTTAAAGATGATAAAGTAATGCTGGAGCAGGGGCAAGAGTTTATCTTAGATGGCGATATGGATTTAGAAGCAGGCAATAATACTTGTGTCGGGATAGATTACCCAACTTTGCCGCAGGAAGTTGCACCTGGTGATATTTTATTATTAGATGATGGCAAAATAGTTTTTAAAGTTAAAGATGTAGCTGGAAAAAAGGTTATATGTGAGGTAACTGTTGCAGGACCCTTATCAAATAATAAAGGTATTAATAAGCAAGGTGGTGGTTTATCTGCCAAAGCGTTAACAGATAAAGATAAAGAAGATTTAATAACTGCAACTAAAATTGGGGTTAATTTATTAGCGTTATCTTTTGTTAGAAATGCTGAAGACATGCATGAAGCTCGGGCTTTATTGGATGCTCAAGGAGCGCAGCATATTGGGATAATTGCTAAAATTGAGAGAGTTGAAGCTTTAGATCATATTGATGAAATTATAGAAGCTGGTGATGGCGTCATGGTTGCCAGGGGTGATTTGGCAGTTGAAATTGGTGCTGAGCGAGTTCCGGCTGTGCAAAAGCATCTAATTCAGCGCTGCCGGGAGCTTAATAAAATAGCAATTACAGCAACTCAAATGCTAGAGTCGATGATTGAAGCTCCATCTCCTACGAGAGCTGAAGTATCTGATGTGGCTAATGCGGTTTTAGATGGAACTGATGTCGTTATGTTATCGGCCGAATCTGCAACTGGTAATTATCCTGTTGAGGCTATAGAGACTATGTCTAAAATTATTTTAGCAACAGAGGAGAGCCCGATAACTCATCAATCTAAACATAGAATGGAATGTCAATTTCAAAGGGCGGATGAAGCTATTGCGATGGCAACTATGTATACAGCTAATCATCTTGATGTAAAAGCTATTATTGCTCTTACAGAATCTGGAATTAGTGCTTTATGGATGTCACGAATTCGCTCGAATTTGCCAATATTTGCTTTAATTAGAACTCCAGAGGTTGAGGGAAAGGTTAATTTCTATCGAGGAGTTTTTCCTATAGCTTTTGACTCTACTAAAATGAAAAAAGAGGACGTAAATAAAGCAGCTGTTGCCGAGTTAGAAAAAATAGGAGTTTTATCAAATGGTGATTTCGCTATTCTAACCTCGGGGGATCACATGGGAGTTCATGGCGGAACTAATAAAATGAAAGTGGTAAAAGTAGGTAAAGTGGTATAAATTTAAGATTTTAGGAGTGTTTTGAAATGGCGTTAATAACTTTAAGAGAATTATTGGATCATGCAGCAGAAAATGATTATGGTGTGCCGGCATATAATGTTAATAACTTAGAGCAAACTCAGGCTGTTCTGGAAGCTGCTAATGAGACTGATTCGCCAGTTATATTACAAGCATCGGCTGGCGCTAGAAAATATGCTGGAGTACATTTTTTAAAGCACTTAGTTATGGGTGCGCAAGAAGAATACCCGCATATTCCAATTGTTATGCATCAAGATCATGGTGCCTCCCCTGATGTGTGCCAGCGTTCTATTTATGCTAATTTTACCTCTGTTATGATGGATGGATCTTTAATGAGCGATGCTAAAACTCCTGCAAGTTATGAATATAATGTTGATGTAACAAGAAGAGCTGTTGAAATGGCGCATGCTTGCGGTGTATCTGTTGAGGGCGAGCTTGGTTGCTTGGGCTCATTAGAAACTGGTATGGCCGGTGAAGAGGATGGCTCAGGCGCAGAAGGCAAGCTTGATATGGAACAATTATTAACAGATCCTGAGCAAGCAGCTGATTTTGTTAAGCAAACTAAGATTGATGCTTTAGCTATTGCCATTGGAACAAGTCATGGTGCATATAAATTCACTAGACCACCTACTGGAGATATTTTAGCAATCGATAGAATCCGCGCTATTCACGAGCGTATTCCAGATACTCATCTTGTGATGCATGGTTCATCTTCAGTACCGCAAGATTGGTTGGAAATTATCAACACTCACGGCGGAGACCTTGGTGAAACTTATGGCGTACCTGTATCTGAGATTCAAGAAGGTATTAAAAATGGAGTTAGAAAGGTAAATATTGATACTGATTTGCGCATGGCAGCAACTGGTTCTATTCGTAAATTTATGCATGAAAACCCGAAAGAGTTCGATCCTAGAAAATATAATAAAGTAGCTAAAGATGCTATGAAAGAAATTTGTAAAGCTAGGTTCGAAGCTTTTGGTGCGGCTGGAAATGCTAGTAAACTTAAACGAGTTTCTATTGAGGATATGGCGGTTAAATATGCTAATGGTGAGCTTGATCCTCGAGTGAAATAAAATCCTTAATTATTTTTTTGTGTTATTTATTGCTTTTTTACATGATATATTATTTGTATGGCTTATAGTCCCTTCACCGACGGGAAGGCTAGGATGGGGGGATCCAAATTGCAAAAAGATAACAATAGAAAAGGAAATATTTTAAATGTCTGGATTTAAAGCTGGACTTAAATTAGGTTCAGGAGACTCTAAACCAGTTAGCCTTCCAGGTATGACTTGTAATCCCCTATGGCCTGGCGTAAAGGGAGATTCAGAAAACCCTACTCAAAAACCAACCAAAAGAAAAACTAAACCAAAATCACAAACCACAAAAAAATTATCTGAATATGTTTTAAATAGAGATGATATAAATTCAATAGATCAAATGTGTGATCGACACTCTATTTCGAAAAGCACATGTGTTTGTTATAATTTATTTGGCTATTTTTTTGGTGGGTATAGCCTAGATCAGGCAAGAGAACACCTTGACTCTACATCTAGAACTAAAGAAAAATCTAATCGGCTAGATACTTTGTTTTACAATGTACGAGCTAATAAACATTTAATAAAAGTAATTTGTGCAAATTTAACTGCTTTATTATTAGCTTTTGATAGTGATAAGAGTGATCAGAAAAGCTTAGAGCTTTTTAAAAAGATAATGGCTACGGTATTTTTATATAGAATTTATACAAATGAGGATTTAAATGGAAAGCTAGGTGGACAAGCTGATAATATTTATCAAGCTGGCGGTAATGATTATTCTCATAATAGGGATAGAATGGAGTATGAGCTAGAGTATTTACACTCTTTTTGGAGTGGGGATGGTAAATATAATAGTAGCTATGATGAGATACAAAGGGAAGTTGGCGGTTTGGGGTAAATTATTATTTTAAGTTTACTAATCTATTTTTCACGTATTTTTCCATACTTAATTTAGATTTAATTGATTTATTGCATAAACTCAGTAATACTTACTAATAAGGATCGTATTCCTGATAAGTTAGCTTTTTAAGGAATATGATCCTGATTGGTTAATTTTATGATTGCGGATTTATAGATTATTAGGCTTAAAATATGAACTTTTTTAAACGATTATTAAATATAGACCTTCCAGTTGGGCAATCTGCTTTTCTATGGGGTGCAAGAAAAACTGGTAAATCCACTTATTTACGTACTTATTTTCCTGATTCTATATACTATGACCTTTTAAAAACAGATGAGGCTACCAGGCTATTAGCTAGCCCTCATTTATTAAGAGAAGAACTACAAGGGCTGAGCGATGAGCAAAAGGCTAATCCTGTTATTATTGATGAAGTACAAAAGATTCCAGCTCTTTTGGATGAAATTCATTGGTTGATAGAAAATGCTGGTGTTAGCTTTATTTTGTGTGGGTCTAGTGCCAGAAAATTAAAAAGAGGTGCGGCTAATTTATTGGGCGGTAGAGCCTGGAGATTTAACTTTTACCCATTAACTTATAAAGAAACTAAAGAGTTTGATTTGTTAAAAGCATTTAATCACGGGTTATTGCCATCGCATTATTTATCTAGTCAAAAGAATAGAATGCTACGAGCTTATGTTAATGATTATTTGAAAGAAGAAATTCAAGCTGAAGGTTTAGTTCGAAACTTACCTGGTTTTGCAAGGCTTTTAGATTTAGTAGGTTTTACATCTGGTGAAACTTTGAATTATACCAGTATAGCTAGAGACTGCGGCATAGATGCTAAAACGGTAAAAGAGTATTATCAAATTCTAAGTGACACTTTAATCGGATATTTAATTTATCCTTTTGCGAAAAAAGTAAAAAGAGACCTGATTTTATCTGCACCAAAATTTTATTTGTTTGACATGGGCGTTGCAAATTATTTGCAGCGCAAAGAAATAAATATATTAAAAGGCTCGGATGCTGGCAGGTCTTTTGAGCATTTTATCTTATTAGAAATAATTGCATATTTAGGATTAAATGAAATGGATGACCCAATAAATTATTGGCGTAGTAAGGCTCAAGATGAGGTTGATTTTGTTCTTAAAGGCGGAAAAATTGCCATAGAAGTTAAAATATCACAAAATCCATCCCAACATGATTTCAAAGGCTTGGTTACTTTTTGCAAAGATTATAAACCAGAACAAGCTTATGTTGTGTGTCAGGCCGCGCGGCGGCGGATTGTTGAGATAGATAATCAATATAAAATTCAAGTAATTCCTTGGAAGGAATTTCTTGAAAAGTTATGGGATAAAAAGGTGATTTTCTAAATTAATTAACTAATTAATATCCTCAAGAGTAAGCTTCTCTGAGTTATAATCATAGTTAAAGACTTCTGCATATCGACCCCAACCAATAACGGTATTCAGAATTCTTTCAGCCTCACGATCAGTGAAATGCTCGTATAGATGCTCAAGAATAACATCTTCATCAATTTTACCAGATGAGCTATCTTTAATTTGATCATAAATAAATTTCACAAGGGGGATATGGTTAATAAGATGTTTTCTGAATAATATTTTTCTATCAGTAATATCAGCTAAGATTAAAGCGACACCGGGCTTTGTGATAGTTACATCACCTTCAGATAAGGTAGATAGTTTAAGCCTTGATAAAGCTTCAAGTGATGGGAATAAATCATCAATATCAAGTCTTACTTCATCGGCAAGTTCTGGTAAATCCACGGTGCCTTTTTTATTTTTAAGATCATTGATTTGCTCTAATAAACCAATAAGCTCAGATACCGTGGTTTCAGGAACTCGATAATTAAGAAGATGCTCTTCTTCTGGCAGCTGCTCTTGAGCTTTTTTAAGTTTAAGCTCTTCTTGCTGCTGAGCTCGCGTCATAAGTGTATAAACCTCATCAATTAACGCTAATACATTAGGGTCTTGGCTGTTTCTAGGATATGGTAAATCAACTTTTAGCTCATGTTGAATATGCCCAGGGTTGGTGCCAAATACTAGAACTCTATCACTGATTAAAACAGCTTCCTCGATATTATGAGTTACGAATAAGATGCTTTTTGTGTGCTCCGCCCCTTGCCACAGCTCTACTAAGTCATTACGTAAGTTCTCAGCTGTTAAAACATCTAAGGCTGAGAATGGCTCATCCATGACAAGTAGGGCAGGTTCTATAACTAAGGCTCTCGCAAAACCAACCCGTTGGCGCATGCCGCCTGAAAGCTCTTTAGGGTACGCATTTTCAAAACCATCTAGCCCAATAATATCAATTGCTTTAAGAGATCTTTGGCGACGCTCTTTGGCCGCAATTCCTCTTGCTTCAAGCCCAAGTTCTACATTTTGTAACACGGTAAGCCAAGGCATAAGCGCAAAACTTTGAAAAACCATGGCAATATCTCTGACAGGTTTGCTAACTAATTGTCCTTCATATTTAACTATACCTTTTGATGGCTTTATTAAGCCTGCTAATATTCTTAAAAAAGTTGATTTTCCAGAGCCACTTTTGCCTAAAATTGATATAATTTCACCTTCAGCTATGGATAAGCTTACATCTTCAAGTACATTTAATGGTTGCTTGTCTACATTTTGAAATGATTTATGAATACCACAAGCTTCGATTAGAATCTTTTTTTTGGCTGATTTGGTTTTAGCTGTCATCTATTTAGTCTCTTATTTACTCTCTTATTTAATCTCTTAATTATAATTAAATCTTGATTGGGCATATTGATAAAGTTTACGCCAAAATACAATGTTAATTATGGTAACCCATGAGGCCATAACTATTACTCCTAGTGTAAGGTTGGAGAAGTTGCCTTGAATAGTTTGCTCTTGAATATAAGATCCTAAGCCACTAGCGATTAAAGTATGGCCTTTCCACTTTATAAATTCAGCTATTATACTTGCGTTCCATGCCCCTCCTGAGGCTGTTATAGCGCCGGTTACATAAAATGGGAAAACAGCAGGTAAGTAAAATTTCTTCCATTTAGTCCAGCCGGATAATTGCATGTTTTTTGCCATAAGTTTTAGCTCTTTTGGAATTACACTCGCTCCGGCGATTATATTAAATAAAATATACCATTGGGTGCCTAAAATCATTAAAGGTGCGCACCATATTTCAATATCAAGGTGATAAGTCATTATTAATACAAAAAATAATGGAAATAATAAATTAGCAGGGAAGGCTGCTAGAAACTGAGCTAAAGGCTGGACTATCTTGGTAAGTCCAGGTCTTAACCCTATATATACACCTACCGGAACCCAGATAATAGAGCAGATAAAAATTAAAATTATTACTCTGATGCCAGTGTACAGGCCTAATAATATTACATGAGAAATTGTTTCTATGTCGGTGTGGTCCCAAACAAACTCTTTTAGAAGATATAAACTAAGGCCAATTAATAATAATAAAAAAATAATAAAAATTATTTTGCTTATTTTTATTATTGAGATGATAGCCTTTGAGTTGTTTTTACGTGGGGGTTTAAATCTATTTGTTTTATATTTATTATGCTTATTTTTTTTAATAGAAAATTTTATATTTATAATTAGATCGAAAAACTGGCCGAGACTAAGTAGCAAATTTTGGGTAAGTTTAGTCTTTTGTAAAATATCTAGTAACCATGATTGATTTTCTTGATCAGGAATATCTGTTAGGGAAAATTTAGAGCTCCAGGCAACCAAAGGTCTAAAAAATAGTTGATCATATAATAAGATAACAACTAACATCGCCAATATTGACATGATTATTGCATGAATACTTCCTTGGGCATTAGCAAGAGCTATGTATGATCCAATTCCTGGTAAAGTTATATTTTGATTGGAAACTGATATAGCTTCAGCTGCAACGATAAAAAACCAGCCTCCTGACATTGAAATCATTGCGTTCCAAAGTAAACCTGGCATTGCAAATGGGACTTCTAATCGCCAGAATCTTTGCCATGGATTAAGCTGGTATATTTGAGTCGCCTCAACAAGCTCATTTGGAATTGTTTTTAAAGACTGATAAAAGCTTAAAGTCATGTTCCAAACTTGTGAGGTAAATACCGCAAATATCGCGGCGCACTCAGGGCCTAATCTTGAGCTGGGGAATAGCCAAATAAAACCTACAACAAATATAGACAAATATCCCAAAATTGGCACCGATTGTAAAATATCAATTAAAGGTATAATTATCATCTCACAGGTTTTATATTTTGCAGCTAAAGCACCAACTATAAGGGTAAAGATAAAAGATATAATTAAGGCTATGAACATCCGTAATACAGTTTGCAAAGCATAAATAGGTAAATTTGCAGGATCTAAGCTGATCGGGATTTTTTGCCCTAAATGATACGGCATGCTCATACGGCTTGCACCCCAGGCGATGGCGCATAAAATTGCGATCATAAAGATCCAGGCAATAATATCCCAAAAGTTTGGGATAATTTGACTAGCTGGTTGAGAAAATAGTGTTTTTTTAGGGATCATGATTTTGCTCAGGCAATATATCGCGGGAGTTTATGCTAAGCGAATTATAGACTTTTATTGGGGCTGCTTCAAACTTATCAATAAATTTAACAATAGCATAATTTCTATCTTAAGTTTAAAATCAGAAATTACGCAAATTTTGTTGACTGTTAATATATGAATTTAAGATTAAAATTAAAACCAAAGTTAAAACATAACTTAAATATATTTTTGGCTTTTTTGTTTTTAATAATATTTAGTATAGATTTATGTGCAAAGCCAATAAAGTTGATGTTGTCAGGCGGTGCCTTGTTTTCTAAGATAAGTAGTAAAACTGGGCTCTCGGTAAGGTTTGCGGGAAGTTATCCTTTATTTCCTGATTTAGATATTTTAGCTGATATAGATTATTTATCACAGCACCCTCATCATGGACTTGCTACTGATTTGCAATTAGGGTTTAACGTTCCAATAATTGATAGATTAAATATACACTTAGGAGCTGGGGTTGCATATTTACATTTAAAAAATAACACTTACCCTTTTAGTTTCTCTGGTGGGGTTTCTTATAATTTAGGTAAGCATTTTGCTGTTGATCTATATGATATGATGCGTTATAAGCCAGGACAGGGCTTGTTAACACATGAGGTTAGTTTGGGAGTGTTTTTTACATTTTGGCATAATCAGGATAATTTAATCCAAAAAGATGAGAACGCCTTGCCGTATAAGCACTTGCAAGAAAAACACAATGCTAGAATTATGGCTTTGAGGCAAGATCTTTGTTCTGATTTATCATGCGATATCTCAAAAAGAGTAATTTTTTCAAATGATTTAAGCTTGGTGAAATTACATAAGTCACAATTAGCCGACTTTCTAAATTTAACCAATTATAATTTTAAGTTAAATTTACCTAGAAATAAAAATCATAATAATAAAAATCTTGCTTTAAGACTTGCTCAAGCTAAGCAAATGAAAAATTATTTCGTAAATAACGCTGGAATTTCGCAAGATAGGATTAGGTTAGCGTAATTGCAGACAAGCTAAAGCAAAACACCCAACGCCGTCGTTGCAAGGAGGCAGGAGATTGCCACACTCGCCTTACGGCTCGCTCGCAACGACTGCGGTAGGTTATATGGATGCAAGGAGGCAGGAGATTGCCACACTCGCCTTACGGCTCGCTCGCAACGACTGCGGTAGGTTATATGGATGCAAGGAGGCAGGAGATTGCCACACTCGCCTTACGGCTCGCTCGCAACGACTGCGGTAGGTTTTGTTATGACGAACTCACGTAATTATACTTTTAAATTAAAATTTTTTTACAAAAATATCGTCAAAGCTTAAGGATTGATTTATAATTTAACTTAATAAAAATATCAATCATATCGGTGTGGTTTTTTATATGCAAGAATGTTTAAAAGTGCAAGGTCCGGTGCAATTAGCCGGGTGTATTACTATTTCCGGGGCTAAGAATGCCGCGTTGCCCATTTTAGCTGCAACTTTATTATCTGAAGATGTAGTTTCTTTGAGTAATATTCCAGATTTACAAGATATTTCAACAATGTTGGGTTTACTAGCAGATTTAGGAAGTTCTATAACTTTTTGTGATAATGATATTATTTCGATTGATAATTCTAATATTATAAGACAGTTAGTGCCATTTAGATTGGTTAAAAAAATGCGCGCATCTGTATTAGTGCTCGGGCCCTTATTGGCTAGGTTTAAAGCATCTACCATCGCTTTGCCAGGAGGGTGTGCCATCGGGGCTCGGCCTATTGATATCCATTTAGAAGGATTAAAAAAAATGGGAGCTACTTTGAGCGAGGCCACAGGTTATGTTTATGCAAAAGTTGACGGAAAACTTAAAGGTGCTGAGATTAAATGCCACACGGTGAGTGTCACCGCTACGGAAAACTTAATGATGGCAGCTAGTTTAGCTGAAGGTAAAACTATAATTCATAATGCTGCATGCGAACCTGAAGTTGTAGATCTAGGAAAATTTTTGTTGAGTATGGGTGCAAAAATTAAAGGGCTTGGGACTAGGTTAATTGAGATAGACGGCGTAGATAAGCTTAAGGCTCCAAGAGGTAAAGTATATAGAATTATTCCAGATAGAATTGAGGCGGGAACTTATTTAGTGGCTTCTGCCCTAACCAAAGGAGTTATTCATCTTAAGCGAGTTTGTACCGAACATCTAAGTTCGGTTATTTTTGCTTTAAAGCAAGCAGGTGTAGATAAAATAAAGTGTAAGGCAGATGAAATAGTCTGTGATGCAACTGCCGTGGATTTAAAAGCTGTAGATATCAAAACTCAAATTTACCCAGGCTTTCCAACAGATATGCAAGCGCAACTTATGAGCTTAAACTTGGTGGCTAATGGTGATTCTACAATTTTAGAGAGCATTTTTGAAAATAGATTTATGCATGTCCCAGCATTAACGCAATTAGGTGGTAAAATAGAAGTAAATGGTCAGGTTGCAAGTATTAAAGGTGGGTCTTGTTTGATGGGGGCGCCGGTACACGCAACTGATTTGCGAGCATCAGCATCCTTAGTTTTGGCAGCACTAGCCGCGTGTGGGGAGACTACTATACATGAGATTTATCATATGGATCGAGGTTATTGTCAAATGGAGATCAAGCTTAGTCAGTTAGGGGCTAAAGTTAAGCGCGTAGTTGCATAGTTATTCAAGCAATATATAATTCTAATAAAAGTTTAAATAAAAGTTTAAATAAAAGTTTAAATAAAATTTGGAATAAAAATTATGACCGTGAATAATACAGTGTTAGAAAATACTGAGTTAAAAAATAATAATTTAAAATCTAATTTAAAATTACCTTGGGCAGATGCTCTAATAACTCAAGCTTTAGCCGAGGATATTGGCACAGGTGATATAACCGCAAGTTTAATTTCAAAAGACTCTCAAATACAAGCAACAGTAATTACCAGGGAGCCTGCGGTAGTTTGTGGTATTTCTCTTGTAACAGAAGTATTTAAAAGAATTGATAAAAATATAAAATTAAACTGGAAAGTTAGCGAGGGAGATTTAGTATTTGAGGATACTTGCTTGCTTGAGTTAAGTGGTCCGGCAAGAGGCATATTAACTGCTGAGCGAGTAGCACTTAATTTTTTACAATTATTATCAGGCACAGCTACTTTAACCAGAGCATATGTTGACACTATTTTAGAAGTAAATTCAAAAACCAAATTATTAGATACTAGAAAAACCATTCCAGGTTTTAGAGAAGCACAAAAATATGCAGTAAAAGTTGGCGGCGGAGTAAATCACCGCATGGGTTTGTATGATGCTTTTTTAATTAAAGAAAATCATATCGCATCTTGCGGTGGAGTTATTCAGGCAATAAGGTCTGCCAATAAATTATCATCAGGTGAAAAAATAGAAATAGAAATAGAAAGCATAGATCAGTTAAATTTAATATTAGATAATTATAAATCGGAAAATCTTTTAGTTGATATCATCATGCTAGATAATTTTGATATTAAGATGATCAAAGAATCTATTAAAATAAGAGATGAGTTTTTTAAATCTAATTTAGATCTAAAACCTTTTTTCTTAGAAGCCTCCGGCAATATGTGTTTAAGCAATCTTAGTGATGTAGCTGAAACTGGAGTGGATTATATTTCAGTAGGCTCTATAACCAAGCATGTTCATGCAATTGATTTATCTTTGCGAGTAAAAGAGTAAAAGAGTATTAAAGAGTAAAAAATAAGAAAATAAGAGAAAAAATGCTAAATACTGACGTATTAATTATAGGTTCAGGTGCTGCTGGCATGAGTTGTGCGCTATCTTTGCCAAGTGATTTATCAGTGATTATTTTAGCTAAAGACAAAATGCAAGAAAGTTCAACTCGTTATGCGCAAGGTGGCATAGCTGCCGTATTTGATAAGGCTGATTCTTATGACTCACACATAGCTGATACTTTAAAATCAGGTGCTGGAATTTGTGATGAAAATATAGTTAAGTTTGTGGTTGAAAATGCAAAAGAGTCTATAAACTGGCTAGTAGCTAATGGAGTTAAGTTTACCAAATATGCAAATTTAGACAAATTTCATTTAACTCTGGAGGGCGGTCATACTCACAGAAGAGTATTACATGCAGCTGATGCAACTGGTTTAGAAGTGCAAGTATCTTTAACTAATCAAGTTGAAGCCGCTAGTAATATAGAAGTTAAAGAAGATAATCTAGTTGTAGATTTGTGGGTTATTGATCAAGTATGTCATGGTGCTTTTGTTTTAGATTTAAAAACTAATGAAGTTTATTGTATAAAGGCTAAAAAAGTTTTATTAGCATCAGGTGGGGCATCAAGAGTCTATAAATATAGCACTAACCCTGAAGTTTCAAGTGGAGATGGCATTGCAATGGCCTATCGGGCTGGGGCAAAAATATCCCATATGGAGTTTAATCAGTTTCATCCAACTTGTTTATACTATAAAAATAAAGATGCAAAATCTTTTTTATTAACAGAGGCTTTAAGGGGTGAAGGTGCAAAATTGGTTTTGCCATCAGGTGAAAGTTTTATGCATTTATATCATAAGCAACAAGAATTAGCACCTAGAGATATTGTCGCAAGGGCGATAGATCATCAGATGAAATCTCATAGCTTAGAATATGTTTATCTTGATATATCCCATAAAGATGAAAGTTTTATAAAAGAGTATTTTCCAAATATTTATAAAAAGTGTTTAGAATTTGATTTTGATTTAACTAAAGATCCGGTTCCAGTTGTGCCAGCAGCGCATTATACCTGCGGGGGTGTGTGTGTAGATAAAGATGCCAAAACCAATATCATAAATTTATATGCAGCAGGTGAAGTTAGTTATACGGGCTTACATGGAGCTAATAGAATGGCGAGTAACTCTTTGTTAGAGTGCATTGTTTATGCAGCATCAGCTGCCAAATCTATTACAAAATCTATTAGCTTATCTAAATCTAACAATAATTATAATTTTATAAATAAAAAATCAAATAAAAACTCAAGCCTTGTTCATAAATATTGGCGTGAAATAAAAAGCATTATGTGGGCTAAGGCTGGAATAGTCAGATCTGAAGGGGACTTAAAGTCAGCGCTAAATAGACTTTTAGTTATAGATAAGGATATTCAAAATTTTTTTAAAAATAATAGGTTAACAAAGGATTTATGTGAGCTTAGAAATTTATCTCAAGTAGCTATTTTGATTGTTAGATCAGCTTTATCTCGGGAGGTTTCTGTTGGGTTGCATTATATGGCTGAGAGTATTTGAAATTTATTATAAGCATAAAAACAAACCAAAATAGCTACATTAATCTTAATAAAATATTAATATTTTATTTTTTAATATGTATAGTTATTATTTCCTATAAATTATATTAATAAAAGGATATATGTTATGTCAATGTGTGTATGGGACAGTGGAGAAAGGGAGTTATTTCTACAAAAACTAGTTGAGATCTCTGACATAGAAGAAAAAAAGAAAGATCTTTTAATTAGAGAGCTAAAATATGAAGATAATGGGTGGGGAAAGGCTGTAAATTATCTAAAATATGAAAATAAAGTAAGCGATGCTTGTTGGAGTATTATTGCTGATTCTAATACTACACAGCTTTCATATACAGCTAGAGAAATGCGAGTTTTTTTCGAAGGAGGGTGTGATTTAGGGCGACGACCACCTAAAAAAGAACAGGTATTAGATATACAAAGAAAACAATTAGATAATCTAAAAAGAAAATTAGAGAAACAGGTAACGCAAAAAGAACAAATCCCACAAGACCTTTTCGGGGTGAACAAGTTTTCAGAAATGTTAAGCTGTCAAATGTTGAGATTAGAAGAGCTAAGCCAGCAAATAGGTATAAATTTAAAATTAGAAGAAGATATTACAGTACGATCTAAAGAAATAGATGTAAATGACGGAATACTAAATCAACTAAATCAACTAAATCAACTAAAGCAAACACAAAGGCAATCAGCGCCTGCTCTAGTATCTGGTAGCTCAAGTTGTTCAACACTTAACCCGGAAAAGCGTAGAGAGAAACCAGTCGCCGCAGGAGGAAGAAAGAAAAGAAATATCGATAATCATTCTTTTAGCGATGAGAAAAGAAGAAGGTTAGCGGATGAATATCGTAAGAAATTACCACCAGCATCAAAACCTGTACTAGCCTTTTCGTTGCAGCGAGAAGAAAGATCAGCACTTAAAAGAAGATGTGTCGGTGATGGTATTAAAAATATTTTGAAAGCTGCCAAACAACTTGATAATTCTTAGATTTAGAATAAACCTCTTAATGATATTATTTTAGAATCTAATTAATAAAACTTAATAAAGTAACTATACTCAAGAATAATTTTATTAAATTTTATGATTAGGTTCTTATGTTTGCCTGGCGAAATAAAAATAACGCAAATCTTAAAAAAAACACAAAAAAAATAGCGGTAGGAGTTCCTTCTCTTTTAATTTTAGTTTATATAGTTTCAGTAGGGCCTTTTGGAGACACTGAATACACTCCATCTCTTGCGCATATAGCGGATTATTTCAATGTGTATTATGGTGAGGTACAGCTTACCATGAGTAGTTATTTACTTGGGTTTGGACTAGGGCAGTTATTCTACGGACCATTGTCTGATCGAATTGGACGCAGGCCATCTATTATAATTGCAGCATTTGTTTTTTTAATTGGCTCTATTATTTGCGCTCTTAGTTTTAATCTTTATTTTTTAATCTTTGGAAGGTTTGTACAGTCTTTAGGAGCTTGTGCTGGCAGTATCATATCAACTGCAGCCGTACGAGATGTGTTTGATGAAAAAGTTAGAAATAGAATTTATATAATTATAAACGGATCATTCGCAATTGCCCCAGCTTTAGGGCCAATTGCCGGAGCATTTATTGAGAATTATTTATCTTGGCGTTATAACTTTTACTTGCTTATTATTTTAGGTCTAATACTTTTGGTTTCTGTTTTATTTTTCTTTCCTGAGACTTGCTCTGAAGAGAATATGCAAAAACACCGTAAGGCTCCCCTTGTTAATATAGTTGTTAATTATTTAGCCTTGGCTTTCAAGCACCCTGTTTTTGTCTTAAATGGTTTGATCCAAGGTGTTAGTATCGGAATTGTTTACACAAGTTTAGTAGAAGCGCCTAATTTGATTAATAATGTTTTAGGGTTATCTGCGCTATATTTTATTGTGGTATCATTAAGCTTACTTGCAGCTTTTGTATTTGGTTCTATATTTTGTGTTATTTTAGATAAATTCTTAAAAAGAACTCAGATAATGTTTGTTGCCTTTTTGATTATGATAGCTGGCAGTATATTAATGTTTTATTTATATTCATTTGATAATTTTAATTTATTTGAAGCTATTGCCCCGATTGTGGTGGTGTTTTTTGGTATAGCTTGTGTGGTTCCAATCAGTACTTCACAAGCACTTTCTCCATATGGGCATATGGCAGGAATAGCATCTGCAGAACTTGGTTTTTTTCAAATGGGCTTAGCAGGTTTGACAACTTTTTTTGTGGCTTTATTCCATGGTTCAGTTTTATATATTCTGCCGCATGTGTTTTTATATTTGAGCATAGCAGGCCTTATTTTTGTGATTATAGATCATATCTGTATTAAAAAAGGCAATATTTAAGGGAGAATTTTATTGCATAATAGTAAAAAATATAAATGTGTAATTTTTGATTATTACGGCACTTTGTTTGATCCGTCAAAACATGATTTATTTTATGATCATATACCAGAGTTAATTAAATTTGTAAGCTCGCGCGCAAGTTGCGCTATTGCAACTAGATCACCTGTTTTAATTGTTAAGGAACAGTTGAGTGAGGCCGGTTTATGGGAGTTGTTTTCTTGTGTTAAAAGCACTGAGTTTGGGCACGACAAACCAGATCCAACTATACTAGAGCATATTATGCTGGAGCTTGATGTTATAGCTTCTGATTGTGTTATGATCGGCGATAGCATTAGTGATCTCGCTTTTGCCAAGAATGCCGGGGTTGATTGTATCTTTGTTAACTTTTCTGATTGCAAAATTGATGAAAATTTTGAAGCAGAAGTTAATAGCTATACTCAAGCTCCAATATTTAATAATGTTAAGTTATTACAAGATTATTTAGACAGGAGATTATAAAATGCTTGATAAAGAAACTGGTTTTAGAATTGAAACTGACAGTATGGGTGAGATTAAGGTCCCTAATAATAAATATTATGGAGCGCAGTCAGCCAGATCCTTAATTAATTTTGATATTGGTATCGAGACTTTTCCACGAGAAATGATTCAGGCTTTAGGGGTTTTAAAAAAAGGCGCTGCCATGGCAAATCATGAGCTTGGGGTTTTACCAGAGGATAAACTAAAATCTATTTCTCAAGCTGCAGATGAAGTTATTTCAGGAAAATTAGATGAGCATTTTCCTTTACACGTGTGGCAGACAGGATCTGGCACTCAAAGTAATATGAATGCAAATGAAGTGATATCAAACAGAGCAATTGAAATTATGGGGGGCGAAATTGGAAGTAAAGTTCCAGTTCATCCAAATGATGATGTTAATAAATCTCAATCATCAAATGATACTTTCCCAACTGCTATGCATATTGCGGCAGTTAATGAAATTCACCGAAGATTAGTTCCAATGGTTACTAAATTGCGTGATGCATTTAGCGCTAAGGTTAAAGAGTTTGAGGATATAGTAAAGATTGGCCGAACCCATCTTATGGATGCAACTCCAGTTACTTTGTCGCAAGAGTTTTCAGGGTATGTGCAGCAATTAGATAATTCCTTGGCGCGGGTTAATAAAGCTTTACCAGAGCTTTGTGAAATAGCCTTAGGAGGCACTGCTGTTGGTACAGGGCTTAATGCACCAAAAGGTTATGCAGATTTGTCAGCAATTAAAATAGCTGAAATTACGGGGCATCCTTTTGTTAGTGCGCCAAATAAGTTTGAAGCCTTATCAGCACATGATGCCATGGTTAATATGAGTGGAGTTTTAAAAACTTTAGCTGGCGCATTATTTAAAATTGCCAATGATATTAGATGGTCAGGCTCAGGCCCAAGATGTGGTTTGGGAGAGTTAAACTTGCCAGCTAATGAGCCTGGCTCAAGCATTATGCCAGGTAAAGTAAATCCAACTCAATGTGAGGCTATGACTATGATCGCTGTACAAGTTATGGGTAATGATGCAGCTATTGGCTTTGCTGGAGCTTCAGGTAATTTTCAGTTAAATGTTTATAATCCAGTTATGATCTTTAACTTATTACAATCTATTAAATTAATAGCTGATAGTTGTGAGTCTTTCACTGATCATTGTGCCCTGGGCATAGAGGCTAATTTAACTAATATAGATAAAAATTTACATAACTCATTAATGTTAGTAACTGCTTTAAATACCCACATTGGATATGATAAAGCTGCAAAAATAGCAAAAAAAGCTCACGCAGAAGGTATAACCCTTAAAGAAGCTGCTTTAGATCTAGGTTTATTAACTGAAAAAGAGTTTGATGAATGGGTTGATCCTTTGAAAATGGTAGGTAATTAAGCTTAAAGTAGTCTATAATACCAGTAAAAAGCGAGGGCAGCCCATGTATTTTACTGGTATAAACAGGAATGTTACACAAAAAGTTAAAAGATTATTGGAATTATTTCCTGCAGTTGTAATTGTAGGGGCGCGTCAAACGGGTAAAACTTTTTTATCTAAAATGTTGTGTCCTGATTGGAAGTACATCGATTTAGAAAATGCAGATGATTTTGAACAAATTTCATATGATCCGTTATTCTTTTTCAAAGAGTATACAAAGGATGTAATAATTGATGAAGCGCAGATTTGGCCTGAGTTATTTAATACTTTGCGTGGGGTTATAGACTCAAATAGGTCGGTTAAGGGAAGATTTATATTAACAGGATCTAGCAGTCCTGAGTTATTAAAAAACGTTTCCGAAAGTTTGGCAGGAAGAGTTGCAATAGTTGAACTTGGCACGTTAAAGGCCAATGAGTTTTTACAAAAGCCTTTAAGTAAGTTTTATGATTTCTTTAGTCAGCCGCTTAGTAAAGAAAGTATGAAGCTTAAGGGGGAAGCACCTATTACTAATAAGCAAATGCAGCATATTTGGTTAAAGGGTGGTTATGCGGAACCATTACTAAATACAGAACAAGGCTTTTATGATTTATGGATGGAAAACTATCGTAAAACCTACATTCAAAGAGATATTGCCAAATTATTCCCGCGTTTAAATACAATAAAATTTCAGCGTTTTATTACAATGCTTGGAAAATTATCTGGGACGATTATTAATAAAAATAATCTAGCTACAGCAGTTGAAGCATCAGAGTCTGCAATAAGAGAGTATATAGATATTGCTGATGGAACTTTCATTTGGAGAAAACTACCCAGCTTTGAGCACAATGTAACTAAAAGTATTACAAAAATGCCTAAGGGCCATATTAGAGATACTGGCATATTAAATTATTTATTAAAAATTGCAGATTATGAGAGCTTATTGAGTGATCCTTCGGTGGGTAAATCTTTTGAAGCTTTTGTAATAGAGGAAATTTTAAAAGGTTTAGAGGCAACTTTAGTGACTAATTGGGAGCCATATTATTATCGAACTCGTAATGGTGCTGAGATCGATTTGATTTTACGCGGGCCTTTTGGTGTTTTGCCAATTGAAATAAAACACGGATCTTGTATTAAAATTAAGCAAATACAGTCTATAATTAATTTTGTAAAAGAACATAAGTTGCCTTTTGGTATAGTAATTAATCAGTGTGATGAAATTAAATATATTACCCCTGAAATAATAAATATTCCGATTGGTTGGATTTAGATTTTAATTAAAGGTTGTAAAATATGCGCAAAAAACCAGAGTCATTTCGTTGTGGATTTTTAGGGGTAGCTTCATGGTGCTTATTTGATTGGGCGCATTCAGCCTTTCCGACGGTAATAACAACTTTTATTTTTAGTGCTTTTTTTATTAGAAGTGTTGCGCCAAATGAGGCAGTTGGAACAGAGTATTGGGCTTGGGCTGTAGCATCTTCTGGTATTATTATTGCTATTTTAGCTCCCATATTAGGTTCTATTTGTGATAAGGCCAATAGGCGAAAACCCTGGTTATTCGTGTTGACGATGATAACTGTAATTTCTTCAGGGTTCTTATATTTTACACATCCTAATATTCATTGGCTTTGGTGGGCATTAATTTTTTATGTTATAGCAAATGTAGGTTATGAGTGTGCACAAGTATTTTATAATGCTTTAATGATAGGCATTGCCCCTAATAGCAAGATTGGAAGGTTATCTGGCTGGGGCTGGGGTACAGGTTATATTGGTGGTATAGTATGCTTGTTGGCCTCACTGTTTTTTGTAAAAGGTGGTATATTTACCCAAGTTATGGGTGTCAGGTATATTTGTTTATTAGTTGCGATTTGGTTTTTTATCTTTGCTTTACCAATGTTTTTTTTCACGCCAGATTTATCCCCGGAAGCTTCAAAAAAACCATTGGGTGTTGTAGTGATGGATGGTTTGAGATCTTTAGGTAAGACATTTAGAGATATAAAAAAACACCGCCTTATATTTTTATATCTTGTTGCACATTTAATTTACGCTGATGGTTTAACAACTTTATTTGCTTTTGGAGGTGTTTACGCCGCTGGTACTTTTCATATGGATACGGCGCATATTATTTATTTTGGTATTGGTATGAATATAACCGCGGGGATAGGTGCGATTGCTTTTTCCTGGGTGGATGATAGGGTGGGCTCTAAGTTTACCATTATTTTTACTTTAATATGTTTAATAGCATTAACTTCATTGATCTTATTTGTTCATGAATTATTATATTTTTGGATCTTAGGGCTTTCATTAGCCATTTTTATTGGTCCAGTACAGGCGGCATCTAGAAGTTATATGGCGCATGTTTCACCTCCCGAAAAGATAACGCAATTTTTTGGATTGTATGCTCTTACCGGCAGAATGACGGCCTTTATTGGTCCTGCCATTTTGGGTTTATTAATAAGTATTTTTAAAAGTCAAAGAGTCGGGATGAGCATTGTTGTCATTATGTTAACAATAGGGTTAATATTAATGTTCTTTGTTCCTAAGGAAAAAAGTTAAACTTAGGCCTTGGATCTGCGCATTGCTTTGAAAAATGCTTCATTGGTTTGCGTTTGACCTAATCTATCTACTAAGAATTCCATAGCGCTAATTTCATTCATTGGGTGTAGTAGTTTACGTAAAATCCACAGACGTTGCAGCTCATCTTCAGTGGTAAGAAGTTCTTCTCGACGAGTTCCAGATTGCATAAAGTTAATAGCAGGGTAGATACGTTTATCAGCAATTTTACGATCTAGCCTAATTTCCATATTACCTGTACCTTTAAATTCTTCAAAGATAACTTCATCCATCTTAGAGCCGGTTTCGATAAGAGCAGTAGCAATGATTGTTAAGCTGCCGCCATCAGTTGTGTTTCTAGCTGCACCGAAGAATCTTTTTGGGCGTTGTAGAGCATTAGCATCTACACCACCAGTTAAGATTTTACCAGATGCAGGTGCTACTGTGTTATAAGCTCGAGCTAATCTTGTTATAGAATCAAGTAAAATAACTACATCTTGTTTATGCTCAACTAATCTTTTAGCTTTTTCAATTACCATTTCAGCTAATCTAACATGATTGGATTCTGGCTCATCAAAAGTACTAGCAACAACTTCACCCCGAACTGAGTTGGCAATTTCGGTAACTTCCTCAGGGCGCTCATTAATAAGTAAAACTATTAAATGACACTCAGGGTGATTGGTGGTAATTGAATGCGCTATGTTTTGCAGCATGATGGTTTTACCAGCTTTTGGTGGCGATACTATTAAACCACGCTGACCTTTACCTGTTGGTGCTGCTAAGTCAATCAGTCTTGCTGTAATATCTTGCTTTGAGCCATCTCCTCGCTCCATTTTAAAGCGCTGATCTGGGAAAACTGGAGTTAAATTTTCAAATAATATACGCTTGCTCGCACTTTGAGGGGAGTCAAAGTTAACCATATTTACTTTTTTAAGAGCGAAATACCTTTCATTATCTTTAGGAGGGCGAATTTCACCAGCTATGGTGTCACCTGATCTTAAGTGTAGTTTTCTAATAATTTGCGGAGATACGTATAAATCATCTGGGTTGGCTGTATAGTTACTATCTGATGCTCTTAAAAAACCAAACCCATCCGGAAGGGTTTCTAGAACTCCTTCACCGTAAATATCTTCCCCTTTTTTTGTATGAGCCTTTAAAATAGAGAAGATAATTTCTTGTTTACGAAATCTTCCAGGATTTTCTATATTCATTGATAGGGCGAGTTCAACTAGTTCAGAAATTGATTTCTTTTTTAGATCAGTAAGATTCATCTTTAAAGTTTCCTTTTAAATTGTAAAATTTATAAGATTTGTTTGAGAGATTTAGAATTGGATTAGAATCGGTTAATATTAAGATTTACGGTTAATTAAAAAAATTATTTTTCGCCTTAAAAATTTATGCTACTTCCGTCACTTTATATTCTTTGTATTCAATGTGGAACATTATTTTCAAGATTCACATTGAAATTATAGCATATGTTTTATGCTTCGGTGAAAAACAAGATTCATTTTGGCTGAAATGCCTTTGCCTATGTGGGTAAGTATGCAGATGATTTGCTAAAAGGTCAAATATATTTTGGGAATTTTTTTGATTTAAAATATAGGTGTTGATGATTTGGATAGTTGCTTCCCCCACCGGGGGAAGGCTGGGATGGGGGCAACCAGAGTTTAATTGCCCTTAACTATTTTTATTAATAAAATCTTTTAGTTGCTCTTGGCTTACACCGCCAACAGAAGCATCAACAACTTCACCATCTTTAATAATTAACAAAGATGGAATCCCACGAATACCGTATTTAGCAGCAAGATTTGGGTTGTCATCTACATTAACTTTGTAAAACTTAACTTTTCCTGCAAATTCAGGAGCAAGTTCATCCAAAATTGGTACGATCATTTTACATGGTCCACACCATGGAGCCCAAAAGTCTATTAATGATGCAGTATCAGATTTTAAAACTTGTGCTTCGAAATCAGCTTCATTTACTGGTTGTACGGCAGATGTTTGTTCTTCAGTCATTTTGGTTTCCTATTGATTTAATTTAAATTAATTGGTTTTTATTAGGATACCTTAATGGGAGGATCAGATTCAAGAACATAATTTAAAATTTATGATTTTTGGATAGACTACACCTCAATATCCATATCACCCAAATCAATATTCGCTAAAGGATTTTGTGCAAAAAAAGCTATTTGCTGCTGCGTATCAACCCTTTTATTTTTAGGAGCACAAGTAGCTTTATGCCATAAATCTTCAACTTCTCTAACTCTTTTTCTTTTTTTATTCAATTCTTTATCTTCTTTAAGAAGAGTCTCTTTAACTTCAGGAACAAAAAAAAGGTAATAGTGAGTGCATTAGAGCATTTTCACCTTTTGAACCATTATCTGCCAGCTTTTTAGCTAGTTGATGCACAATAAGAATTGATTCTCGTATCGCTTTTTCGGAAGTTTCATCCAAAGTAAGGTCTAATTCCATTTTTGCAAGATCTAATCTATCAGGGATTGAGCCTCTTCTTGTTGGTGATGCGGGGGGGGGGGGTGAATCCACTTAAATCCATATTAGCATTTGCAAATGACATTGTAACTCCTCAAAAATCAATACATTTAGATGTATTTTGTTATTTGTTTTTATTGAAAATCGGCTGGATTATCTTATATGTAAACTTTTTTGTAAAGTTTTTTCTGATGAAATTTGATAGCCACTACCATTTTAGCGTATCATCTTAATGTTATATAATTTAGAGTTGGTTAGAATTCCTCTTAATACTAGTATTATTTCTATCTCTATCTCTTAACTAAAGTCATACACGACAAAGTGTTATTATTACTAAAAGTGTTATTATTACTATATAAAGGCGTACACAAAGTTTTTCTTCTTTTTTTAGGAGGTTCATTTTCTTTTTGAAGTGATCTAACTAGACTATTAGGAGGTTTTCCTCTAGTTAATAGTTTTTGGGCTTTCTTTATAGTCTCTCTTGTTCGAGATAATCCTCGTGCGCATGCTGGGGATTCTCTACTCCTACCAGTTCCATGATGTTTTAAATCATATTTTATATTGTAACGAGTAATAATGTTAAGATGTTTTAATGCCAGGTCTACTGTTTTAGGATTATATCCACTTAATAAACTATTACGTATTGCTTCTTCGGGTGTATCTTGATGTTTTTCTGCTTTTAGGGCTATTGCCTTTTGTACAGCATTGGTCAGTATGCGTCCATCTTGAGCTGTTATTGTGCTAGGACACATCTCAAATAAATCATCGAACGTTATCTCGCCATCTTTTACCATATGAAGGGCAGAGAAAAATATTAACTGGGTGTTGCGCTCTCTACTTTCTTCTGAAAAAAAGCATGCACTCATAAATACTAAAATTTTTGTCTGATTTGGTTCAGAGTAATCAGAAAAATTAAGATTAAGAATGTCTTGAGCTAATTTTTTACTATCAACAGGGGATCCGTTATATTCAACTTTATTCAAGTCATTTATAAGTTCAGTATATTTTGGGGGCTTGACTTTTTCCTCTGTTGAACTAACTAGACCTGCCATCTCCCCCCGCCAAAGTGGGGGGCGAACTCTGACATCTATTTCAGGACAATGGTTGCTAAGTAAATGTCTAAGTACGTAATGTTCATCATCTCTGTCTTTTATGTCAGAGTGCGAAAGTGCATAGTCCCGCATCTGTGACATGTAAGCGTGAAAATCTGTCCTTGCATATACTATTACTATTCTAGATGGTTGACTCATTATGTATTAAATTCCTTCAATTTTATTAATTAAATTACATAATAGTGAGTAATTTAAATAAGAATCATCAATTAAAAAGACGTCTCTAACTCTCGCCCCATGAGTTATGATTCTAGCTTCATGCAATCGTAACATAAATTTATATAAAATGGAAGCAATACTCGCCAAAAGCCCCGGCCTATCAAAAGTTGTAATCTCAAGTTGTAATAACCCAGGTTTAATTTTTTTAACATTATTTTTAGCATCATATTCATACTCAATAAGTTGAGATAACCAAATTTGGGTTTTGATATTAAAGATGTTTTTAGTTTTTAAATATGAAGTTTTAGGTTTTAGTTTTTTATCTAGATTTTTATCTAATTTTTTATCCAGATCTTTATTTGAGCTTTTATCGGGCCCAATTTTATCTAAAATATTTTCTTCAGATAGATTTTTTAAATCTTGAGTGATTTCTTTTTCGATGTAATACCAATTAGTGTTAGGGTGAGCTTTTACTTGATAATAATCAATAGCTTGGTTTTGTTTATTGGTTAGATAGTATCTAGCATTTAGAATGCTTAAATTAAGATTCATTAAGGTTTTAGTGATGCAATAAAAAGAGCCTTTTTTACGAGTTGAGATTATATAAATCTCGCCATCAGATGGATTAGCTGCAACTTGCCTTGCAAAAACGGCGGTATCTTTAACTTTTATTAGGTCTTGATCAAGGAGCTCATTATTAAGCCAAGATATAGACTCAAATGGTAAGTGTAAGAATAAATGTTTGGGGAAATCTTTCCAGATTTTTTTAAATTTAGCTAATTTATCTTTTGGAGTGATTTCTATAAGTTTTTCTTTTTTATTTTGAATCATAAGATCTTGCACGTAACCTGATTTATCTTGCTCAAGATAGCACTTGGTCTCAGTGTAGAGGGTTTCAAGTAAAGAGTTTGTCCAGTTATTCCAAAGGGCTGGGTTTGTCGCGCGGATATCACATACTGTTAATAAATATAGAAAATTAAGATACCTAACAGAACCAACAATGCTAGAGAAATTTTTGATTGTTTGAATATTATAGATATCTTGTTTTTGGGCTGTACTACTTAAAATAAGGTGATCTTGAACTAAAAACTTCATTAAAGAAATATCTTCAGGAGGGTAATCATGTGCTTTAGCAAATTCTTCTATTGCATCTGCCCCCCAAATGGAATGATCCACATTACGACCCTTACCTAAATCATGGAATAAGCCAGCTAGAAAAAGTAGGTCATTACGTTTTATTTTCTTTCCTATATCAATTGCAAGAGGGATCTTTATGCTTTTATCATAATTTTTATCAAATATAGATGAGATTTCTTTTAGGATATTAAAAATATGCTGATCCGTAGGATATTTATGATATCTATCAAATTGCATTTGACCTTTTAAATCAGCAAATTCAGGTAAATAGATATCTAAAAGCCCGCAATGAATTAAGGTCTCAAACGCTTTTAGAAGATTTTTTTCTTGCATTAGATGCACAAATTGCCGCTTAACTTCAGTTGATACTTCTCTAAAAGATTTAAGTTTGGGAAGTATGGCTCTTATATTTCTAATAGTAGGGATATCAAATTGGAGCGCATTATTGGTTTGGCATAAAATTGCAATTTGTTTGAAAATTAATATCCAAGTTTCATCAGGGCTTAATTTTAAAAGCTTAGATTGAGTTAAGCTTTTAGCCTCTAAATAATAATCATGCTTAAAATTTTTATCATACATGCTGGCATGATGCGTTAAAACTGTTTGAGTTACCCATTTTATATCAGATATAGCTTGATATATTTGTTTCATAAGGGCTTCAACTTGGAAGTTTCTGCTTTGTTTTGAGTTATCTTTTATTGGGATAATAATTTTGGCAAGTTTTAGCTGGTTTTCAAAAAGGAGCCTGTCTGATGGTGGGGTTAGTAAGTGTAGCCCTAATCTTGCTTGATTTAGAGTTCCTCTGGCTGATTTTATTTTGCCAAACTCCTCAGGGGTGATGATATGTTTATCTACTAAATAGCTAATTTTTTTTCCATGATAAAAATGCTGCGCTAACCATCTTAAAAGATGGATATCCCGAAGGCCTCCTTTGGTGTGTTTTATGTCCGGCTCAAGCGTATGATAATGCTTTTCTAAACGCTTGTTTCTCTCATTTATCTTTATTAAAAAAAAGTTATCTCCCCAGTTTTTTCGAATTTCAGATGTTATAAGGTTATATTTATTTCCAATAAGTAATCTTGCATCTAGTAGGCTTGTGTAAAAAGTTTGATCGGTAATTAGATCTTCTTTTAGCTCAGATGTTGTAAGAACTCTTTGGCTTACTTTGAATTGATAATCCCATAATTTTTGTAAAAATATTTTAATTTGATTTTTTTGATCTTTATTAATATCAGGATTAGTTATGATTAAAATATCAAGGTCAGCTGCTGGAAATAACGCTTTTCTGCCGTAGCCTGCAATTGCATATAAGCTTGCTTGTATGTTTTTGGGCCAAAGTTGGCATAAAAGGGTATCTGTTTGTTTGGTATAGAAACTTAAAATGTGGGAACTTGCTTGGTGATCTTCAAATTTCTTGCGCACAACATTTAAGATAAGCTTATGATGCTCTTTTGGAGAAACTATTGGCTTTTTATTTTTTGGAGGCATGTCTTTAAGCCCTAGATCATGATTATAACTTATTTAATTATACATCTATATTACAAAAAAATCACACACATAAACTCATAGGTTCGGGCTTTTGCTCAGCAGGTTGTAAGCTTTTAAATAGCATTAAGCGATGATCAAGATACTTTAAATTAGCATCAAATGTATTTTTGCTAGGATTTGCCAGCTCTTTTTTTTCTTCAAGTTTATCTTCATAGGCGATAAAAGATAAAATGTTTAAAGTAATATCTTTATTGTATAAGGCGAATCTTGAAAATGTGCAGGGCTTGGTGTCTAGTTTTTTTCTAAGGGGAGTAGTTGTTGGATTAGGCGATGTGTCTGCTTTAGTAATAATATCAGCTATTAAATTATACAGAACTACATTGGTGGCTCTTAAGCTAAGCAAAAAAGGTGTAAGTTTGCTTTTTTTTATTTTGTTATTTCTTGTTATTAAATTAATTAATGTATTTACGGGTTTTTTAAAAGCTAGTATATCTCGTTGTTGTCTTGCCCTTGGGTCGTAATTATTTAGATTATTTGGCGCTTGTAGATAGATAGCTACTGGGCCTAGTGGTTGGAGTATCTGCGTAAATATATTTAAATTTAATATGGATGTATTCTGAGAGCTCTCAAATAATTGTATAAATTCTTTTAGTGTAAGAGCATTTAGCTTGTTGTAATGGAGATTTAAACAAAATAAAGATGTATTTCTAGTTAGAATTTCACAAAGGAATGTTAATCGAGTAATTGAGTTACCTTGTAGATTTATGTCTTTTATATTTTTGTGTAAAGCTAATGGTCTTGATATTTGTTCCAGGTGTTCACTTTTAAGGTCGTTATCTCTTAGTGAAAGATAAGCTAATAGTGGTGTTTTATAGAGTAAACCTGCCAAAAGCTGTGTAAACACAAGATGTTCACAGTCTTGGTGTATACCTTCTGTTTTAGTTATGCTAAGAGAAGTTATTTTGCTTGCCAGAGTAGATAAAAAACTGAAATACTCGTTTATTGCACTTGCTTTGGGGGATTTTATACTTATATTTAAATAAGAACTAGCATCAGGTGATATTTGCTGCAGGGTTACAATCTCTTTTAATAAAGATTGTAAAAATTGCCGCAGGTCATAGTTACTAAGTAAAAAACATTCAGTTGGAATATAAACGCATATTTCTTTTTCTCCTGCGCTAGGTCTTTTTACATGGTGTTTTATGTGAGATCTTAGTCGGTGAAGGATATAACTTGACATGACATCATCTATTTTGATTATCGCAGAATCCGGATAAAAAGATATTATATAACCAGATATTCTAGGAATGTCGGCAGAGTCTAAGAAAAAATTTAGATAAAAGGAGTTGGCATATTGTTGTCTGGCGAATAAGGATACCAAGTGATTAAAACTATTCTCTGCTATTTTTTCAATCTGTGTAGATTGGCCATCTGGGTGAAGGTGAATTTGTTCTGTTTCATAGATTTGAGCTTTATTAGGTTGAGTTATGATGTTTCCATCAAGTGTTATTCTTAATTTCATAGTATATTTTCTTATTTTTTGTGGCCATTATATATCGTTAAATTGATTTTTAGAATAATTTTTTTGACAAGTTAATGTTTATTTTGCTTTAATAGGCTTATATTTTTTCAAGACGAAATTTTAAATTATTAAGGGTGGTTATGCGAAGAAAATTTAGATTAGGCAGATTTAAATATATTATAGGTTTTATCTTTCTTGTAGTTATCGCAGCAACCTTTGAAGCTATTCAGCCGGCTCAAGCGGCATTAATAACCGCAAGCCCACTTGAGCTTAATTTATTAAATGATGGGCCAGGTTATGCTGATGTCACAGTTTATAACACTGGAGATAAAAAAGCATATGTTCAGCTTGAGGTCCAAAGAGTTTTAAACCCAGGTGAAAAAAACGAAAAGAAAATCCCATCAGATCATAAGCATCCAATTAAGTTTGGGCTAGTTGCATCTCCTTTAAAGATGGTTATCCCGGTTAATCAGTCTCGTAAAGTGAGAGTTTTGCCTTTATCTACAGGCTTAAAACAAGAGCGAATTTATATCTTAAACATAACCCCAGTTGAAGGTGAGCTTAAAATGATCGGCGGAAGTGCTAAAGATGGTAAATCTATTCAAGCTGGAGTAAAAATTACCGTAGGTTATGGCGTAAGAGTTGTTTTAAGGCCAAAAACTCCAAAGCGAGATCTTATTCTAACTCATCAAGCTAATACCGGCGACTATACTCTAGATAACAAAGGCAATGTTAATATATTAATTACTCAAGCTTCTGTATGTAAAGATCACTCAGGTGATGCAAATAAGTGGAAAAGTTGCCGGTTAGTAAAAGCCTTCTCAAAAAGATTATTTGCTGGTAATAAATGGAAAGTGCCAGTGTTTGATGAACTATCTTCTTATTCTTCTAAAGATTCTAAAGAGCAAGTTAGATTTAAAGGTTATTTGGGTGATAAGGCTTTTTGGGTTGCATAACCGCTAGACAATCCAGATGCAATTCACCTAAAAGTTAGATATAATCCTCGTGAAATATTTATAGATTAATTTAGCGAGATTTACTTTGAATATGACACCAGAAAAATCATCAAAAAAATCTGAACATAATTTGAACCCGCAATTTGACTTTGCAAATATTACTCAAGATGAAGCTTTAAATATTCTTAAAGAATATAATCTAGCATTAACTTATTCAGAAGCTTTGAAAATTCAAGAATTATTAAATCGCGCACCGACTCTATCTGAGTGTATTTTATGGGGAATTCAAGGTTCGGAGCATTGCTCATATAAAAGTTCAAAAAATCATCTTAAAAAGTTTGTTACCGATGGCCCAAACGTGATTTTAGGTGCCAAAGAAGATGCCGGCGTAATTCGAATTTGTAAAGATGAAACTGGTGTAGGTTTTAGTTTGGTTATTAGTCATGAGTCACATAATCATCCATCGCAAGTTGTGCCATTTGAAGGCGCCGCTACTGGGATTGGCGGGAATATTCGAGATGTAACTTGTATGGGAGCTGAAGTTATTGCACTTGCTGATGGTTTAAGATTCGGGGATTTTAATAATCCTAAAACCCATTGGATTTATGATGGCGTAGTATCTGGGTTAGCAAGTTATGGGAATGCAATTGGTGTGCCAAATATTACCGGGGATGCGTATTTTCACTCAGGTTTTAAAGATAATTGCTTAGTGACTGTTACAACTTTGGGTAGTTTAAAAGATGATGAAATTATTCACTCATATGCTCCAAAAGATGCCAATAATTATGCATTGATTCTAGTTGGCAAACCAACTGATAACAGTGGTTTTGGGGGTGCAAGTTTTGCATCGGTTGATCTAGAAGAAGAAGGTAGCGATGCCAACAAAGGTGCAGTGCAAGAGCCAAATGCATTTTTAGGCCGGATGATGATGAAAATCTCAAAGTCTTTATTCAAAAAATTAAAAGCTAAAAACTTATTAGATAAAGTAGGTTTTAAAGATTTAGGCGCAGGTGGTATTGCATGTGCTTCAGTTGAGATTGCAGAAGTTACAGGTTATGGCGCTAGGATTCACCTTGATGAAGTGCCGGTATCTATGGATAATTTGGCTCCTGCAGTAATTTTATGTGCTGAGACCCAAGAGCGTTATATGTGGTGTTGCCCGCCTGATTTAGTAGATTTTATTTGTGATCATTATAATAAAGAATACGATTTACCTAATATCTCAAAAGGTGCTTGTGCCAAAGTTGTAGGGCATATTACTGATGATAAAAACTATAAAGTAAGTTTTAAAGATCAAATTTTAGTTGATGCTAAGGCATCAGATATTACTGAAGGGATTTTATATGACAGACCCTATGAGATTACAGATTCTAAAGCTAAGCAAACAGTAGATAACTTAGAAAAAATTAATAACTTTAAAACTCAAGTTTGCGATGGGAAAATAGATTTAAGTTCTAAATTTTATGATTTAATGGGGCATCCTAATTTAGCATCAAAGCAAAATATCTATCAATACTATGACAAACAAGTACAAGGGCGCATGCTTGTAACTCGAGATGAAGCTGATGCTGGGGTTTTATTACCATTTGATGAAAAAGATGATATAGCAGTAGCGCTAGCAATTGCATCAAACCCATATTATGGGCAAATAGATGCCGGGGTTGCTGGAGTTGGCGCCGTAGTTGAAGCGGTGCAAAAGGTTATAAGTGTGGGTGCTAATGTGCAAGCTATAACTGATTGCTTATGTTTTGGAAATCCTGAAAAACCTGAGCAGATGGGAGATTTTGTCTCCTGTGTTGAAGGGATAAAAGCAGCTTGTGAGACTTTATGTCTAATAAATAGAGAGCAAGACTTTACTAATTTAGATCCTGTTGCAAATGACACTCCAATTCCGATTGTTGCAGGAAACGTATCTTTATATAACGAATCTAAAAGTGGGGCAGTGCCTGCAAGCCCGATGATCTCAGCGGTTGGCTCTTTACATAAAGATCAAATTATAAAACCTGATTTCACCAAAGAAGGTGAAGTTATAGTTTTAATTGGTGATCGACAAGCTCATTTAGGCGGATCTTTATGGTATGAGCTAAATGCTTTAAGTGATGTTAACTTACCAGAGTTTTATTTAGATAAAATCAAACTTATGAATAAAGCTGTTTTAGATTTAGTTGATCTAGAAGTTATCACAGTTTTAAAAGCAATAAATTTAGGTGGAGTTGCAACAACTTTAGCTTTAATGGGATTAAGACACCAAATTGGTTGTGATATAAAACTAGAGCCATCAGGTTTGGGTAGTTTAAGATCTGATGAGTGGTTATTCAGTGAAGCTCCTGGTTTTGTTTTAACAGTTCCTGCTGATAAAGTTGAGCGAGTTTTACATAAATTAGTTGCTCAAGATGTGTCACATTGGGTATTGGGCGTTACTAAAGATTCGCCTGATTTAAAAATATATGATGCTGTATTAGATAAAATTTGGTTAGATATTAATTTAAAGCAAGTAAAATTAAACTGGGAAAACGGGCTTAATTATGAGTAAAAAGATTGATTATGCGGCAAGTGGTGTAAACATAGAAGCTGGAAATGAAGCTGTAAGGCTTATGAAAGCTGAAGTTTCTAAAACTTATACTCCAGCAGTTCTAAGTGATTTAGGAACTTTTGGCTCTCTTTATGATTTAAAAGCCTTATTTAATGAGTATGATCACCCTGTTTTAGTGCAAAGTATTGATGGTGTTGGCACAAAAAGCATTGTTGCTGAGATGGCAGATGATTTCTCAAAACTAGGAGAAGATCTTCTAAGTGCTACTGCAAATGATATTTTAGTTATGGGGGCTAAGCCACTTACTTTATTGGATTATATTGCAAGTGATAAGATTGATCCTAAAAATATTGCAAACTTAGTAAATGGTTTAGCCAAAGCTTGTCAGAGAAATAACGTAGCTTTAGTAGGTGGTGAAACCGCCGAGATGCCGGATACATATTGTGCCGGTGCGCATGATTTTGTTGGGGTTGTAACTGGCGTTGTCGATAAAAGTAAAATTATTGATGGTAAAAGCATTAAATCTGGTGACAAACTAATTGCCTTAGAATCTAGTGGCTTGCATACAAATGGGTTCTCACTAGCTAGATATATTTTATTTAAGCAAAATAACTTTGATTTAAATAGCACACATGAGCATTTAAATGGGGTGAGTTTAAAAGATGCTTTATTAGCACCACATATAAATTATCAGACTCATGTACATGCTTTATTAGATAATGGCATCGACGTTAAAGGTATGGCGCATATTACAGGTGGTGGCTTGATTGAAAATTTACCAAGAATTTTGCCTGAAAATTGTGCTGTTGATATTGATATCAATTCTTGGGATAACAATAAACCTGGGATCTTTAACTTGTTAGTTGAGTTAGCTGATCTGCCAAAGCATGAAGCTTATAGAACATTTAATATGGGTGTTGGATATGTGTTTGTGCTAGCGCAAGATCAAGTGCAAAAAGCGCAGGATATCTTATCTAAAACTGATATTAAATCATATGAGATTGGTGAAGTTGTTGAGTTTGATGGGAATATAAAAGTTAAATTATAAATATGCATTGCTTGATTGATGGAGATTGCCACGTCACTACGTTCCTCGCAACGACTTGTACTTGGGGTTAGTAAATATTTAAAATGGAGAATTAATATGTTGAGTGAATATTCTGATTTTAAAGTTGGAGTAGTTCAATTTCCAGGAACTAACTGTGAGCGTGAAACGCACATGGCAATAAAAAGATCTGGTATGCAATCAGATGATTTTTTCTGGACTCAAGATGTAAGTTTACTAGATTCTTTTGATGCTTTAGTTATTCCTGGTGGTTTTTCATATGAAGATCGCGGCCGAAGTGGTCTTATTGCAGCAAAACTTCCTGTTATGAAAAAGATTGCAGAACTTGCAAAGCGCGGTGTTCCTATTTTAGGGATTTGTAATGGCGCGCAAGTTTTAGTTGAATCAGGTTTAGTTCCAGGTTTTTCTAATGATGAGCTTGCTTGTGCTTTAACAGAAAATGAAAGAAGATTATCCGGTGGAACTTTACTTGGACAAGGATATATAAATAATTGGTGTCATGTAAAATTTGATGAGAATATGCATACGGGAGCCTTTGGAGATATACAAAATTTATTGAGAATTCCATTTGCGCATGCAGAAGGTAAATTTATTATTCCAGATGAAGTTTATAATTTAATGCTCGAACATAAAGTTCCGATGTTTAGATATTGTGATGAAAATGGTGAAATCGCATCGCATTATCCGGATAACCCAAATGGATCGTGTCATAATTTAGCTGCAATCGGTAATTTTAAAGGAAATGTATTAGCTATAATGCCGCATCCTGAAAGGGTTATGGCGGGCGATGCTATTTTTAAATCATTAGCTGATTATTTATTAAATAAATCATCTAATAAGCAAAATATTGATATTAATAAAGCAGAAGCAGAAGTAGAAGCAGAAGTAGAAGTAGAAGAAGAAGCAGAAGTAGAAGCAGAAGCAGAAGCAGAAGTAGAAGTTAAGTTTCCTATTAATCTAGATTCACAAATCAATAAAGTCTCAAAAGATGAGTTTTTACAAAAATCTGGTAGTTACCTGCATTGGTTAATTCAAGAAAAAATAACTGATAATCAAGCGCAATCTGTGGAGATGTCTATTCGCCAGCATGGATTTGATATTAACGTTGTGCGCACTCAAGCTGTTAAAATTCATTATGATAAAAATATTATTAGTGAAGATGAATTAAGCCAAAAGCTAATTGCAGCTGGGGTTTGCTTTAATCCAAATAAAGCTGATTTAGTTGATAGTTTGCCTGGGGGTGAGAAATCCAAATTAAATTATGAGCATTACATCGTTAAATCAAATACGGATGTTTTGGGTGAGAGGATGTTTAAATCATGTATAAAAGATTGGGATATAAAAGGTATTCATAATATTGAATCTCAAGTTATTTGGTCTTTTTCTTATGCTGGTGATTTAGATTCTATAGATCCTAGCATGAAGAGTATAGAGAAAAATATTGAGAAAAACATTGTGAATAAAGGATATATTCATAATAGATACTCGCAGGATGTTATGGCTGTTTGTGGGTAGGGTGGGCACCCCCACTGTCATTGCGAGCCTATGGCGAAGCAACCTCGGGTGGAGCGCGTAAGCGCGGACCCCGGACTTCCTACCAGAGATATTTGCTACCTTGAGTAAAACCATAAATAAATATAAAAGTTTAATAATCCTTTAATATATGCTAAACAATTAAGGTGATAAAAAATAAAAAGCATATAAGGGGGGTGGTTATGCCTAATTCAAGTCCAAGAGTAGCTGATTTAGTTGATAAAAAAAGTCGTAAAAGAAAAAGAGCAAATTCTGATGGGGATATACCTAAGATCATGAGAGTAGATTTTGGGCGGGGTTCTCCAGATTCCTACTCGGATTTAGGTTTAGGCCAGAGGCATCTTAATGAAAGACCCAAACCATCAACACGCGAAAGTTTTTTTATGCGTAATAAAATCTTAACCTGGCCAGTACTTTCTTCTGGTGTATTTGCCGGAGTTTTTACAGGCTTAATATCTATTCCAGCATTACATGTAACTATGAGCAGTGTGTCTGGATGGGTTTTATCTGTGTTGCCTGCTGCAATTACTTCCAAAGCCTTTACTGCTGCAGTTGGTGCAGCTTTTGCTGGTGGTTTAGTTGGTTTGGCTGTCGGGGTTTGCGCTCTACTAGTTTGCGCCCTTTATAATAAATGGTTGAGTTCTAAGTCTGATGCCTCAGCTGATATTAGACAGCCTTTGGTTGGTGGTCAAAATGGCGGGAAGCCAACTGTGGTAGCTCCAGTCAAGCTAACTCTTGAAAGTGGTGCAAGCGTCGCAAACCCAACATCTGACATATCAATGGTTTAGGATAAGATAATGTTTCCTGCTGTGATTACAAATCTGCCCTTATTATATGGCGATTATTATCCAGAGTCTTACTTGGGGGATTCTTCGCGCAGGGGCGGCCTCTATCCTTCTTATAAATTTAATGATTCTGATGATTTAGGCTCTGATGAAGATTTAAGTTTTGATGGTTTTAAAGAGCCATGGTACAAAAAATGCAATTTAAAATTACCCAAAGATTGGTATAAAAACAAGAAATTATGGCCTTTTATTTCAGTTGGGGTAGGGGCCGTTTTTGGTATTATGTTTGCTGCAGGAAGTAGCGCTATTGGCACAGGGGCGGCAGCTAGTGCCGTGGCTACTTGGATTTCAGTTAATATTGGCTTAACAGTTGGTATTATTGCTGCTGGCGCATTAGCAGGTGCAGGTATTGGCCTTGGAGTTTTGGTTTTGGGGTTAGCTATTTGCGCTTTGAAAAAGCGTTGCAAACCAAAAGAGATTTTTGCGTTTAAAGCATTACCGCGACTTGGGCAGTTATCAACAATTTCTGAGCGCTCTAGTGAAGATTCCTTTAGTACAGATAATTCCCCTTTTAGAGATAATTGGACAGAAGTGCATCATAAGGTTCTAAAACATAGCAGCGCAGCTGATTTTAATAGATTTAGTGAAAATTATTTTTCTCCTACGGCTGTGAATCTTTAAGCAAATTTTAAAATATAAATTTATAAAAACATAAGAAATTTTTTTATGTTTTAAATTTAATAAAATTGTGCTAAAAAACTATAAGATAATAAAGAAATAAAATATAGGAGTGTTATTATGTCTACTAATGAATGTTTTTTAATGCGAAATAGAAAGTGGGCTTGGCCTGTTCTTGGAGCTGGCATAGGGGCAGGGGCTTGCGCTGCTGCAATGGCTTATGGTTTACAAGGCACTATGACAAGTGTTTGCGCTTGGATGTCATCTAATATTACAGCTGCAGTTGGCATAAAAGTGGCTTCTACTGTTGCAGGTGCAGCCATAGCTGGTAGTTTAATTGGTTTAGCTGTTGGTTTAAGTATTTTAGCGCTTTATTCAATTTACAAGTGTTGTAAAGGTACAAATAATCCTGAAAGGACTAATGCTGGAGGCCCTGTAGTCCATGGTAGTACTAGTCTCGTTTTAGGCAGAGATAGTTTATGCGGTTTTCCTCCAGGATCAGCTGCTGGCGCTGTTGAATATTAAACCTAATATTGCATGATGCCACGTAATCTGGCATGATTCCTTTGACTAAATGTTGACTAAATATTGACTAAATATAGTTTATAAATTATTTAAATATGGAATAAGATTATCATGTTAGATTACACAAAGCGCACGCATTATTGCAATGAAATTAATGCTAAACACGTAGATCAAGAAATTTTAGTTTGCGGATGGGTTCACCGCAGACGTGATCACGGTGGAGTTATCTTTTGTGATCTGCGTGATAGAACAGGTTTAGTGCAATTAGTTTTTAGACCTGAGCTTGAAAGCTTTAAGCAAGCTGAAGGTATTCGTGGCGAATTTGTAATTTGTACCAAAGGATTAGTTTCAAAGCGCCCAGATGGCCAAGAAAATTCAAATCTTGCAACTGGTGAAATTGAAGTTATGGTATCTGAGTTTGATATTCTATCTAAATCGGATGCTTTGCCATTTCAATTAGATGAGCATGAAAATACTAGTGAGAAAGTTCGATTAAAATATAGATTCTTAGATCTAAGACGCTCTGAGCTAAAAGATAGGCTAATGGCGCGCTCTAAATTAATTAGAGAGATGAGATATTATCTTGATAATAAAGAATTTTTAGATATAGAAACTCCTGTTCTAACAAAAGCTACGCCAGAAGGTGCAAGAGATTATTTAGTTCCATCAAGAACACAAAAGGGTAACTTTTTTGCATTGCCGCAATCTCCACAGTTATTTAAGCAAATATTGATGATGTCAGGATTTGACAAATATTATCAGATTGTAAAATGTTTTAGAGATGAAGATTTACGTGCTGATAGACAACCTGAATTTACCCAGCTTGATATCGAAGCAAGTTTTGTCAAAGAAAATGATGTTAGGGCTATGGCGCAAGATTTAATAGTTACTGTGTTTAAAAAGTTTGATATAGATTTAGGTGATTTCCCGGTGATGAGTTATAACGCTGCAATGCGCAGATTTGGCTCAGATAAACCGGATTTACGTATTCCATTAGAGTTTGTGGATATTAATGCTGCGGTTGCCGGGGAAGATTTTAAAGTATTTTCAGACCCAGCTAATGACCCAAAATCAAGAGTAGTAGCTTTAAAATTACCTAATGGCTGTGAAAAGCTTACTCGTAAGATGATTGATGGGTATACCAACTTTGTTGGAATTTATGGTGCTAAAGGTTTGGCGTATATTAAAGTCAATGATTTATCCAAAGGCATGGAAGGTCTGCAGTCTCCAATTATTAAATTTTTCTCAGAAGATGCAATTAAAGCTATTTTAGATAAAGTTAAAGCACAAAATACAGATATTATCTTCTTTGGTGCAGGTAAGGCTGATATTGTAAATGCGTCAATGGGCGCATTAAGAGTTAAACTTGGGCATGATTTAAAATTATTTACCAAAGATTGGGCGCCGATTTGGATAGTTGATTGGCCGATGTTCGAGCGTAATTCAGAATTAGGGGATGGTAAAGGTTGGAGTGCATTGCATCATCCATTTACAGCTCCTACTTTAGAGACTAGTTCGCCGGTTGAAGAGCTTAAAAATGCATCAAAAGACCAATTATTATCAAGAGCTTATGATATGGTAATAAATGGTTATGAAGTTGGTGGTGGCTCTATTCGGATTCATTCAGCTGATGTGCAGTATGCTGTTTTTGATATTTTAGGGATGGATAAAGAAGAATCTAACAGCCGTTTTGGATTTTTATTAGAGGCCTTAAAATATGGAGTTCCGCCGCATGGTGGGATAGCATTTGGTATTGATAGATTATCTATGTTATTAACAAATACGGATAATATTCGTGATGTTATAGCTTTTCCTAAAACGCAAACAGCAAGTTGTTTAATGACGCAAGCGCCATCTAGTGTATCTGTAGACCAGTTAAATGAGCTTAATATTAAAATTAAGCATGATGTGGAAGCACCTTTTGAGGCTAGTCAAAATAGCGATGATTTTGAATAAGTTTTTAATAAATACATATAAAATATATAGTTAGGTTTTTATGAAATTATTAGCGGATTTGCCAAAAAAATATAACGCCAATTTAAGTGAGCTAACTTGGGTTGAAACTTGGAGTGATGATAACGTATATGCTTATAATCCAAGTGTTTCAAGAGATAATACTTTTGTAATAGACACGCCACCGCCGACTGTATCTGGGTCTTTACATATGGGGCATGTGTTTAGTTATACGCAAACGGATATTATCGCAAGATTTCAGCGTATGCTTGGTAAAAATATTTTTTATCCAGTTGGGTGGGATAATAACGGTTTACCAACTGAGCGCAGAGTGCAAAATGTTTTTGGGATAAAGTGTGATCCTACTTTAAATTATGATAAAACTTGGCAGCCAGAAGTTACCAAGAAAAAACGTTATGCAGATTTTACGGCAGTATCCAGACAAAATTTTGTAGAGGCCTGTCAAATTCAAACGCAAGAAGATGAGCGCCAGTATGAGTGGCTTTGGAAAAGAGTAGGTTTATCAGTAGATTGGCAGCAAAAATATATTACAATTGATCCACATTGTCAGAAAACTGCGCAAAAATCATTTGTAGAGTTGGTTAATAAGGGTGAGTGCGTATCACATGATGCTCCTGTTATGTGGGATACCCAATTTCAAACAGCTGTTGCCCAAGCTGAAGTTGAAGATCGAGAAAAACAAGCAGCTTACCATGATATAGAATTTACAGTAAATAATTCTGATGAAAAATTTGTAATCTCAACTACTAGACCTGAGTTATTACCAGCATGTATCGCAGTTGTGGCTCACCCTGATGATAAAAGGTTTAAACATTTATTTGGGAAAGAGGCAATCACGCCATTGTTCAAAGCAAAAGTTCCAATTATGCCAGCTGAGCATGCGGACCCTGAAAAAGGCACGGGTATCTTAATGGTTTGTACTTTTGGGGATACAAACGATGTTCAGTTTTGGAAAGGGCAAGATTTGCCACTAAAGCAGGTTATAACTCGTAAAGGAAACTTTGCTGAAGTTAAATTTGTAGAATCTGATAAAATTTCTGATTTACATGTTTTTAGTTCAGAAGATCCTGCTTTAGCTAATAAATATTATGCTAAATTAGAAGGCTTATACGTAAAACAGGCAAGAAGGGTTTTAGTTGAGCTATTAGAGCAAGAGACTAACAGCTTAAAAAATATTTCTAAACCTAAAGAGCAGATGGTGAAGTTTTATGAGAAGGGTGAGCATCCTTTAGAATTTGTGCCAACTAGGCAGTGGTTTGTTAATATTTTATCTCACAAAGACAAATTACTAGCGATGGGAGACAAAATAAATTGGTATCCGGCGCATATGCAAAAGCGTTTCGAGCAGTGGGTACAAGGCTTAAACCAAAATTGGTGTATTAGTAGACAAAGATTTTTTGGTGTTCCCATTCCGGTTTGGTATAAATTAGATAAAAACTCAGAGCCTGATTATAATAACCCAATTTTGCCAGATATTGCCTCATTGCCTTTGGATCCACAAGTTGCAGCTCCAGCAGGGTACACTGAGGCTCAAAGAAATCAGCCTAATGGTTTTATGGGAGATCCTGATGTAATGGATACTTGGGCTACTTCATCCTTAAGCCCACAGATTAACTCCCACTGGGTCAGTGATGCTAATCGGCATAAAGCCTTATATCCAGCTGATTTACGCCCGCAAGCGCACGAGATTATCCGAACTTGGGCTTTTTATACGGTGACAAAATCATTTTTACATGAAAATAGCATCCCTTGGCATAATATTGCGATCAGTGGTTGGGTTGTTAATCCTGATAAATCAAAGATGAGTAAATCTAAGGGTAATACAGTTACCCCTGAGGGTTTATTGGAGCAGTATTCTGCCGATGCTTTGCGTTATTGGGCGGCAAAAGCAAGATTAGGTGCTGATACGATTTATGATGAGCAGGTTTTTAAAGTCGGAAATAGATTAATAACTAAGCTTGTGAATGTTAGTAAATTTGTTCTAATGCAATTTGAGCAAGCAAGCTTAAATATAAATGATCTAGACAATAAAAATTTAACATCAGTTGATAAAAGCTGGCTGGCAAGTTTTAATAATTTGCTTAAATCTTCTTTAAAAGAATTTTCTGATTTTAACTATGCGCAAGTTTTACAAGATACTGAAAGTAAATTTTGGGACTTTTGCGATGATTACGTAGAGCTTGTTAAAACTCGAGCATATCAAGAAAATACTCAAGATACAGGGAAATCAGCATTATTTACGCTTTATCATAGTTTGAATATTTTAGTTAGATTATTTGCACCTATTATACCTTTTGCTTGTGAAGAAATTAACACTTGGATGGGCTTTTTCGAAGGTTCTGTTCACAATGCACCATGGCCTAAAGCTGATGAGCTAGAATCTATTTTAGAAGGCTTTACAGATAGGTTTATTGCCTCGGGAGATACTGATGTGTTTTCTGCTATTATTGATGTTTTAAACGAAGTTAGATCTTATAAAGCAAAAAGACAGGTTAGTCTTAAAACACAAGTAACATCTTTAAAAATTAGTTGTGATGATACTACTGGTTCTTATGTCAAAAAGATTAAGCTTGGCATGGCTGATTTAACTAATGCTGCATGTGTTGATGTTAATGCTATTGAGTTTGTAGCAGATGCTTCAGGTTCTGAAATAGAAAAATCTTTGAAAGTTGATATTGTTATATAAATAATTGCAATTTTAGGAAGAGTTTTTACATACTTATTCGCAAATAAAAATAACAAATAATTATAAAATAAAGAGGAGAGGATGTTTACTCTTATGTCTGGTTTTAAAGATGTTATTGGAAATGCTTGTGAGCAAATAAATCAAAGCCTTGAGCAAGCGCAAGATGAGTATGTCCAGTATAAAGGCCTTTTTATATCTACTAAAGTTTTTTGGAATTATTTAGAAGAAGGTAAGCTTGATAAAGGTGTTGGTGGAGCTTTGTGTGGGGAGTATAATAGCTGGCGTGAGTCTAAAAAGTTTGGTTCTAAAACAAGTACGAGGCAAGATTTATTTGGTTGCACTAATGATGGATGTCCGGTTTAGGGCATAGTCGTCACTTCGTTCCTCGCAACGACTAAGTGGTGTTTTTTTATTTATTCAAAGATGTGTGTGCACAGTAGGGTTGGGATGGGGGGATCAAGGCTGCAATGCTTATTCAAGCATAAAAGTTTTCACCTTCTTGAGCGATGTTACCTTCAAAAGCAGTTAGTTCTTCTCTAGCTCTATTGTTTTTCTTGTTATTTTTTTTTTGTGAAGATAATAGCGGCAAAGTATCTTCACAATATTGACTCACACTACTGCAGCAAGCCCTGCACGAGTCAAAAATGGTTATCCTTGCAAGAGCGTCTTTCACTTGATCTGGCAATAAGTTGTAAATTGAAAAACAAAAATCACAACAGCTATTTTTTTTATCATCTTCTAACTCACCTGACTCATCTGCACTTCTGGCAGCATCTTTAAAAGATACAGTGTTTTTCTTTTTAGATGTGAAAGAGTCAGGTATTTTTAACATTATTTTTCCTTTAGAAGATAATATCCAACTCCAATTGCAGCGGCAGTTAGTGCTACGCCACCAAAGATAAGAGCATTGTTATATTTTTTAGGATTAAGATATTCACCTCTTTTGCCTTCAAGCTCTTTAAAAATCGGCTGATGAAACTCAAAAGCTTTAACGCTCTCGCTTAAAAAGGCCTCTTTTTTTGCATCATCAAAGCTATCAAGTTCACCAAGAGCATTTAATTTCTCCATTAATTTTTTTGGAGCTAAAGATTTTTCATGAAAATTTATCGGTGCAGATTTCTCATTCAAGCCATAAGGTACACTAAGAGTAATTATTCTGGCTTTAAGTTTTTGCCCGCCGAAGGAGTCACCAAACCAGCGTACACAGCAGTGTGCAAGTAATTCTTCTGGTGTTTTAAGAGACCTTAAGTGATCAACATATTTGCTAGTAGAGCTTGATGGATCTAGGTTATGGTGCTTTAGTTTTGAGTCTTTTGGTAATAATTTTTTTATTTTATTTAAATCAGTTTCTATTCTAGTTGCTGTTGTTAATAGAGTTTGTATATAAAAAGTATCAGTAGCAGTATCAGTAGCTTTTTGTAGTTTAAAATATACCATTCTGGCTGTGAGTTGCACATATATAGCATGTAATTCAACTAAGTGTAAGAAGTGATCTTCCATTGTTAGACCATCAGTTTTATAGCGCTGAAGGAAAGGCTCTTGTTCTAGTTCTTTGTGGATATCTTTGGTTCTTTCTCGTAATAATAGCGATAGTTTTTTTGTTTTTGGTTCTGCTTTATCAGTTTGCCCTTGCTCTTGTGTCTGCTTTACTGGATTTTCTTCTAGTTTTTCTTCTGGTTTAATTTTTTTAGGCATGATTTATCTTAATATTTATTTTAGATTATAGGGCTATTGCGCTGCTTCCAGGTTGGATCGCCACATATTCGTGCTCTTCATCAGAGTTTGAGCTGGTTGGGTCTGTTTGGCTTGCGCCATCTTTTTTTATCGGAACTTCTGTTTTAGTGTCAGCCGCAAGGTCTGCACGTTTTCGGAAAACATCGCAGCATACGCAGCTACAATTGCAGTTTACAGGGTCATATGAAAGCATATTTTTTATATCTACGCAGTTAATTTTCGGGATAAATTTTGCGATATGAGCTGAAAAATTTGGTAGATCAAATTTGCAGATCAACTTTGCAATATCTGAAAAATTACAATTACAACTTTTTGGGCAGTTGCTGGGGGTATCTGCTTTATCATCAGATAAATCAATGGTAGACAGCATGTCTTCAGGTTTAATACCGTCTTTGCCAGGTTGCGTTGTAACTGTATTAGACATTATTTCCACTCCTATTATATTTTATATTCAGAAAAATTATAATGGAACATATTAGCCAATGAAAGCTTAATTTTGAATTGATATAGACAGAACAAATCAAAGTGCCGACTATTGTAGCTGCGCGCCTATGGTGTAGAACATATTGAGATAGTTAGCCTATATCTATTTAAAATAACATAATTAATCTAAGTTTTTATTATAAATCTCTTTATTTTTATGTTTATTTGTGATATAATATATCCAGTTATTTAGAGTATTTTTGTATTAAACTCAGACATGGAGAGTTAATAAATGTTTAAAAGTAAAGGACTTACCTTAACCTGGTTAATTATCTATAGCGTAATTGGTGTATGGGGATTTTTTGCATCAATATTTGCATTAATTGCATATGCTCCTTATATGGCTGGATTGCACAGTGCGGCACATTCTTCTGGAAGAGAGATGGTTTCTCATTATTTTTTGGATGGCATACCTGTGATGTTGGTGATTAGCCTGATTCTTGCTTGGCATTATTATGGCAAAAAACAGTATAAAAAGGTTTGGTATGCTGCTCCTGGACTGGCCGTAGCATATTTTGCAACAATGTTTATTGCATTACATTGATAGTCTAATTTTTTCTATAAATCTGCTCAAGAGCCTCTTTTATTCTTGGGTATTGAAACTTAAATCCTGCTTTAACTAATTTTTGTGGAGACACTCCTTGCCCACTTAAAAGCAGCTCTTGTGCCATTTCACCAAATAAAATCATTAATAACCAAGATGGTAGGTAGAGCCATATAGGTCTTTTAAGAGCGTGTCCTAAGGCAAGAGCAAAGTTACGTTGGTTTATTATTTGTGGGGCTACAACATTAACCGGCCCTGTTGTATCAGGATTATTAATAAGAAAATCGATAGCAGATAACAAGTCATTGATATGAACCCAGCTAAATAGTTGGTTGCCAGAGCTAATTGTATGGCCTAATCCCCACTTTACTGGCCTTGCCATTTGGGGCAATGCGCCGCCTTTGTCACTTAAAACAACAGCGAATCTTAGAATTGTTACGGAAACATTATTTTCAATAGCTGAGATTAGAGCATTTTCCCATTTTAAGCCGATTTCCGAGAGAAAGTTCCTAGCCTGTCTAGGGAGTGGGTCTTGCTCTGTAAAGGGTTCTGGGGTATTGCTTTCTAAGACTGAGGTTATTTGAGGGCCATAAACTCCAACGGCGCTTGCATTGAATAACCTTGGGCTTTTATCTTTTAAGTGGCCACATAATGATGCTAAAGTTTCTGTTGGAATAGCTCTTGATGCAATTAATTCTCGCTTAATTTGCTTTGACCATCTGTGTTCACCAATAGATAAACCGCATAAATTGATTACTAAATCTTGGTTTTTTAGAATATCAGGTTTTAGATCTGACCACTCTAGAGCTTTAAACTCTTTTTTGAATATTTTTTTAACTTTAGCTTTAGTGCGGGATAATATAGTTACTTCATGGCCTTTGCTTTTTAAAAAAGGAGCTAGATTTTGGCCGATAAATCCTGTTCCACCTGCAATTATAATATTCAAAAGTTACTCTCTTTAATTTAATATTGATGTTCTATTTTAAATCACTAATGTTTAATTATCTATTGCTTATGTTTAAATTATACATGATCATTGGATGAAGCTTGCCTCATAGCATGCACTACAGTTAAAGGCTTTCTAAGTGAGCATCAAAAGCCGCAAACAGTATTTTTTACTTGTTTTGATAAAGAAACTTTCGATACTTATCAGGCGGCAATTGATGAGGTTTTTTAATCATTTTTATTTTTGGTTTTTATAAAAATAAGTAAGATAGTTGATAAAACCAAATAAACTGGCAGTATTGCAAAGGCATAATGAAAACCACTTACTGAGAATTGATGTGTTTTTATTAAGCTTTCAGAGCGATGTGTTAAATCAAGAAAATAACCTATCATAGGTTCGGTAAACATCTCAAATATGGCATCGCCAGTATTTACTAGAGCAATAACAGTTGCGGCCATTACAATAGGGTTTATTTCCTTTGCAACTACAAAACCTAGCATAAAGGCGCCAATTCCAAAGCCAAATAAGAATAGCAATAGGCCAATAGTTATTGGGGATAGCGTATTATCATATAAAACTATAGTCAGGCAAAAGAGAGAAAGAAGGTTGCTAAACAGCATGACTTTTTTTCTTGCTTCAAGTTTATCCGATATCCATCCTAAAACAGGACCTCCTACAGCAAGGCCCACAAAGCACATAGAAACTAAAGTTGCAGTAGTTGTTTTTGACAGATTATATGAAGCTTGTAAAAAAGGGTTCCCCCAAAGGCCGCCAAATACAGCGACGGGTGAAAAAGCTAAGCCGCTATAAAATGTAAGTAGCCAGTTTTGAGGCATCTTTAGTATGGCCCAAATGTCCTTTAGACTAATAATATTAGATTTACTTTCAGATTGGCTCTTATAAGTATTGTTTTGAATAAAACTTTTTTTTGGCTTGTTTTTTACAAAAACAAAAAAAATAACTGTTATCGCAAATCCAATATAGGCACATATTTCAATGGTTTTTTGCCAGCCAAAGTGTAGTTGTACAAATGACAATGGCGCTTCAGAGAAAAATGCTCCGCTCATAGCAGCAGTAGCAAGTAATCCACTTACAAGAGCGTAATGTTTTGGTTTAAACCAAACAGCGGCGCTTTTTAGATAACAAACGGTTGCAAATGCCATGCCGGCACCCATTAGCGCTCTAGCAAAGCATGCAAAGACAAGGGTGTTGGCATCAAAAAACAAATATGCGCCTAAACTACCGACTGCTAAGGCTAGGGTGCATAAGTATCTAACCCCAAATTTATCAATTAATACGCCAACAAAAAGCTGAGTGATAAAAAAGCTATAGGAAAAAGTGGCAGCCAAATTTCCCATCCCAACGCCTTGCAGATTAAACTTACTCATAAGTTCGGTTGTCATAATGCTTGGAAAAACTTGTAATACATATTTATAAAACAAAAATAATGCGCAAATACTTATAACTAAGATAGAGTACGCGTAGGTTTGCTTTGAGGGTTTTGTTTTATTTGTGCTTTTTTCTAACATTACAGTATCTTTTGTAACACTGTTGTTATTGCTTGCGCTTTTGTTCATGTCTTGTCTCGATAATATTTGTTATATCTTCTTTAGAATTTTTTGGTTTTAAAGTTTTAAGCTTAATATGCTCGGCATAATATCATTTTATGCGCTTTAAGCAATAAACAGAGCCCTGTGATCAATCGCCTGAGTTGATCACAGGCTTTTAATAGGAATAATTTTTTTGATAATTCGAGAGAATAAACTTGTGGTAGATATAATAAAGCTATGGTATGGGCATGTATTTATGTGGTTGCAGTAATCTACATCATCAAAGTTTATTTGATTTTTGAAATCTTTAGATTTGTTCATGCTTATTACCATATAATAACTTTATTACAATAGATTTTAACATATTTATGTGGGAGTTGTAAATATATAATAATAGGTTATAGCAGTTTGGTTGCCCCCAACCAAACTGCAAAAATTTAACCTTCAGGTGTAAGAAGCCTGTCCTTCCCGTGCCCACCAATCCCATAAGTATCAGTCGGATCATTATCAGCTACACATTGATTTAAAGATTTTTTAAGATCTTTATGATTCAGCGCTTTATCCCAAAAACAAGCACTTGCAGGCTCTGATGTGCCAATCCACAAAGTAGTCTTTCCACCTACATATTTACGAGCTTGAGCGCCATTTATGACAGATGATTTAAGTGGATCATTAAATACTTCACATGAGTTAAATTCAACTACAGTTTTTTTACGCATAAGATGCTTCATGCTATCAAAAAAATCTGAAGTTAACATACCATCTTCAACTAAGATCCCATCTGGGCTACCATGACCAATGCTGAAAAAACCTTTCATTTGAGGGCAATCAAGATATTTTTCATAGTTCATAACGGTTGCGCCTTGATCATATAATTTAACGACATGATAACCTTTTTCAGTTGCTTTTTGCGCTACATCATCTAAAGCACTTTTAACTGAAGGTATCTGGGTGTATAAGTCACTTGCAACTACAAAATCAGCTTGTGAATCCAAACATGGTGGATTTGGCTCAAAATTTGCTTTATTAAGGTTTGATTTTTCAGATTTGCTCATTCTATAGTTAGTTTCAATAGAAACTAGTTGATAGTTACTATGATTTTGTTGATCCAGAGTGATTTTAGTTGTAGTAAATTTATATTGTTTTTTATCTGATAAATAAACATACGCGCTAGTTATTCTATCGCCAGTAAAAACAGGTTGTATAGCAATATTTAAAATTGTACTAGGGTCTATAGATAAATTTTGTTTTACTAACTTTATAAGTTCAGCTTTATCAAAATTATAAACTCGAAGTTTTGGATCCATCACTCTAATTGGTACAGTAGTTGTATCAGTATAATTTGCCGCAGCGCCTAAAGTAGTACAAGCTACTAAGGCTAAAAGTATTTTGCTAATGTTTTTATGCATTTTATTTCCCTTTTTTATTATTAGTATTATTAAAAAGAAATTATTTTCTTTTGGGAAATTTGAACATGGTTAAAAATGCTATGCAAATTAAATAAAAATATAAGCAATAAAACAAATAACTAGCGTTAAGTTTTTTTGTAATGGTTCTGGTGGGGTTATTAGTTATTTAGCTATAAAGTATATAAATTTACTAATTTATGATTAAGATCAGACATCATTTTATGATATTTAGGTAACTGTTGATAAACTTTATCAGCAGTTGTTTGTTCATAGGTATGACTCGTTAAATTGCGAGATTCAAGCATATCAAGCCAGGAGTTTTCATCTTTTTGATCTATCCAGCCTATTTTAAAAGACTCACGTAATACTTGTTTTGGAGAGTTAGCTTCAATTGCCTCTTTTTGTGATAATAGTTTTTTTAGAGCTTTCCATAATAGTTCATAGCAAAATTCAAACCTTTGAATGCAGCTGTCCATTATAATATCATGAGATATGGCTGCAGATTTTTTAATATCGAGAGCCTCTCCTAGTCTATCAAGTGCTTTTTGGTGAATTGCAAATTTTTCTTTTAAGTTATTTGAATTTGTCATAGATAACCTTTTTATCCTTATCTATATTAGATTTTAAGTGCTGGTTTGTTATTTGCTCATATCTTATACAATCTATCTCAAGCAAGGTATCAGCATTTTCTATAATATCTAAAATTATATGCCATTGTTTAATATTAGCGCCTGGGCAAACAATAGCTAAGTCAATATCAGCCTTGCTGTTAGCATCATCTCGAGCCCTAGAGCCATATAAATAGATTTCATCAACAAAATCTAATTCGCTGAGCTTCTTAATAAATTTGTATTTTTTAATATCGTTCATATAAATAATTGTAGCAGATATAAGCTATAATTAACAAAAAGGGATGTGCTCAGAGCAAGGAGGCTATTATGAGATTCTCTACATTAAAATCATTAGCGCATATAGATCATGATTTAAAAGTTGAGATATTTAGAGGTACAAGTACTAATTATCTTTTGCGTATTATATCTCATGGAGTGCATAAGCATGAGCGAATGGATTTACTTACCAATATGTTCAATAACACCAAGCATTTCGCAAGCATTGAGGAGATAAAAGATTATTTATCACCTCTTGAGTTAGAAGCGGTGTATTTGCGCCAAAACTCAGCCCATGGTGAGATGAGTGGGGCGGATGAGCATGTTGGTAAAAGAAAAGCTGAAGGTGGCATAAAAATCATGCTGCATTAGTTTTCTGAGGCTTTTTTTGTGATAAATAAAGCTTTATACTTTAGCTTTATTTAATAACAGGATGATAATTATGACTCAAAAAACCACTATGATCTTAGTACGCCACGGCCAATCCATGTGGAACAAAAAAAACTTATTTACAGGTTGGGTTGATGTGCCATTATCACCTAAAGGTATTGATGAAGCATTAGCTGCCGGCAAACAAATTGCAAATTATGAAATAAATCATATATTTGTATCAGAATTAATGCGAGCACAACAAACGGCGATGTTAATGATGAGCCAGCATAGCTCAGGTAAAACCCCGATTTTACAACATAGAACCGGTAAAATGGCCGAGTGGGCGAGTATTCATTCAGAAAAAGCATTGGCTGATATCATCCCAGTCACCGCAGATTGGCACTTAAACGAGCGTTATTATGGAGAATTACAAGGTGCTAACAAAGATGAAGCCCGGGAAAAATTTGGCGAAGAGCAAGTTCATATTTGGCGTAGAAGTTATGATGTCCCGCCACCTGAAGGCGAAAGCTTAGAGCTTACTGCCAAAAGAACTATTCCGTATTTAAAAGATGAAATAACCCCAGTATTAGATAGTGGCAAAAGCATTTTAGTTGCAGCCCACGGGAATTCTTTACGCTCTATAGTTATGGAAATTGAAGGCTTAAGTAAGGATGAAGTCTTAGCGCTTGAGCTTCCGACGGGGGTTCCTAGGGTTTATGAGTATGAAAACGGGGTTTTTACTCTTTGCTCTAACTAGTTGAATAATATAATAATTCTAAATTCAATTGTTATAACCTATAAAAAATGCCATAATTTAAAGGTTATAACAATTGAATTCAGGTAGATTAGAAGGAGCTTTTAAATGTCAAACGGAGGTACTTATTGTAACTTTATATTTTTGCCTACGGGTATTAGTGCGAGGGACGTCTGTACTATAGGAGATGGCGTTTTCAGTGTAAAGAAGCAATTGTGCAAGACTGGAATAAATATCGTTCTAGGTCTATTGCCTGCAGATTCCCTTAAAGTTGTAAATCCCGGTATTGATAATATTGCACAGAGAATAGCAAGTTGTTTAAAAGATGGAATATGCGATTTAGGTTTACTTATTAAAGAGTTTGGTGATTCAGTGCGTATTATAAAGACTAACAGCGGCTATGTTGAACTACCGGGTGTCAGTTCAGAGTCCAGTTCAAAAATTAATGTTTTACTCTTGCGTGGAAAGAGTCGAGGTGGCTTTCTTGCAGCGGCAGTTGCAAATAAAATGGAATGTGTTTTGTCGGGCAAGGTCAAGCTTTATATTGATTCCCCCGTTCCCGAAGTTTTTGGAGCAAAGTCAATTGACTTAAGTGCAATTAAAAATACAAACGTTATTATAAAATATGAATTTTTTAGTAAAAATTCCGGGTTTAGGGATAAGTGTCGTTTTGAAAGAAACTGGTTGACATGGGTTTTCTTCAAACAGCAGAAATTGAATGGTGTGTGTAACAGCTCTATTAGCTTGTTTGAGCGGGATCGCCATTTGGGCAATAGCAGTCGTTTAATTAGGGAAGAACACGATGGTGGCGAGTTAAATAAAGATTTCAGCCTAGATAAGATTGACTTTGTTAAAGATCGCGACCGGAATCGGCGAGCCCTATTTCCGAGAGGCTTGTTGTTCCTTTTAGCAACCCCGTTTTTGCCAGCTGGATATTTATTGTTTAAATTATGGATTGGTTGGGAATTTATTATAAGCCGTTGTAGTAATGGCAAGCAAAGTGAATTTGATAAAAGTCGCGAAGAAATCTTTTCTAGAACCAAACAAATCGCTGAAGCGGCAATTAAAAAGCAGATAGATGGCGCTTTAGGTAAAGGTTTTGGCGAGAGCAGTGAATATAATAAAATATTAAATTATTTAAAAACTTTTCCCAAAGAATCCATAAAGGGATTAGACGCACTAAAGCAATACATGCATTTTTTAGATGATTTCCTACCAGAAATAAAAAAAAGTTACTTTGACTCAGAAGGGAACTTTAAAAGTGAAGCTGAAAAAGTTTGGCTATACTCGCGAGCTACAAAACATATGTGTAAACGCTTTAAACACAGCGAAGGGCTGGTGTTTAATTTTCTGCGCGGGCTCGTACAAGTGTTGGTATTACCGATCCGGCTTGCACAGGTCATTTATAAAGCATCTATGAATACCAAGTGTGCTAAAAGGAAGTTTTTTGAGAGTGTACCGTTCTGGGGTAAGCATAAGACCCGTCGAGGAATGAAGATGTCAACTGATTTAAAGGAAAAAATGGGATTAAGTAATAAAAATTTTACTCGACGTCCCGGTGCTAAGGCGCAAATAGAAGAATTAATAAATAATCCAGATAAAATTGAAGACTATGACCACCAAAGGGCGTCAGATCTATTTAAGCGATTAAATATCCCTTCTAATCTAACTGCGTACTTTTCGAGTATGGATGAGCAATATAAAAAAGAATATTATATTTTTGATATGATAGACAAGTTGATTCCGGAGACTAGACCCGGAGATGCACAGGTTAACAGACGCGGAGAGCCTAGGGGGGCATTGGCTCTCTTGGGCATGTTGGCAAGAGAGGACAGTAGTGTAGAAGAATCACAGAGAACCATGTATGTTTAAAATAATGTACAGACAATTTTGAAATAGTTTTTTCAATATTTGAGTTATTCAGCCTGCAAAAAATTCGCAACATCCTCACTTGCGACTCTTCCCAAAAGAGGTTTAAATTTTGCAATTTCATGATCGAGTAATAAATTTTTACAATCATCCCACACAAATGCATCAACTTGTAAGAAAGCTTCAACTTTGCTGATAATATTTGGGATAACAGGTTTTAGATAAATGCTCATTAATCTAAAATCGTTTATGGCGACAGTGCAAATTTCTTGTACTTTGGCGCGCTCGCTTTCATCTTCAGATTTAGCTAAAACCCATGGTTGATGCTGATCTATATACTGATTAGCATGATCTGCAAATTGCATAATCGCGCGCATAGCACTTGAAAAAGATCTATTTTCATAACTTTGAGTAATTTTAGGGGCTAAATCTTGGCCAAATTTGATGTGCTCTAAAGATTCATCCGATAAATTGGCGGATAATTTTAAGTTAAATAGTTTTTTAATAAAACCTGCAGATCTTGATGCGATATTCACATATTTATTAACTAAATCTGTATTAACTCGCTGAATAAAATCATCTGCGCTTAAATCAATATCATGCACATCTTCAGATAATTTTGCTGCAAAATAATATCTTAAATACGCAGGATCAAGATTATCTAAATAATCCCTAGCATTTACAAAAGTTCCGCGAGATTTAGACATCTTTTGATGATTTATAGTTAAAAAACCATTTACATGAATCATATCCGGGGTAGCATAATTTCCAGCTAATAATAAAGCCGGCCAAAAAATTGCATGAAAATACACGATATCTTTACCAATAAAGTGAATAATTTCATGATCTTTTGCATCTTTATCTAAATTCTTCCAAAAAGCATCATGGGAGAAATCATTGTTTTTATTAGAATTTTCATATGATTTGCTCGCTGCGATATATCCAACTGGTGCATCTAGCCAAACATAGAAATATTTCCCGGGTTTATCGGGAAGCTCAAAGCCAAAATAGGGCGCATCCCGCGTCACATCCCATTGTTTTAAACCATCTTCAAACCATTCTGCTAATTTATGTTTAACAGAGGAGTGGATATTGGCATTTTTAAGCCATTTTTCTATGGTATCTTGTAATTCTGGCAATTTAAAAAACAAGTGCTCAGTGGTCTTTAAAACAGGCGTTGCACCTGATGTTGCTGATTGTGGGTCGATTAGGTCAGTTGGTTGGTAAGTTGCGCCACAAGCCTCGCAGTTATCCCCGTATTGATCTTCAGTTTTACATTTAGGGCAGGTGCCTTTTACAAATCTATCAGGTAAGAACATGTTATCTTTAGGATCATATAATTGTTCTATATCTTTTGTTTCGAATAGATTTTTGGATTTTAGAGTGTTATATAGATCACAGACTAGCTCTTTGTTTAAATCCTCATGGGTTGAATGATAATGATCATAAATAATCCCAAAATCAGTAAAATCTTTGTGCTGGCGCGCGCTGGTTTCTTTCACCAGCTGCTCGGGAGTTATGCCTAATTTTTGCGCTTTAATCATAATGGGGGTGCCGTGGGAGTCGCTTCCGCATAAAAATGTTACATTATGAGAATTCATACGCTGAAATCTTACCCAAATATCCGCCTGAATATGACCTACTAAATGCCCCAAGTGCACATCGCCATTTGCGTAGATTAAGGCATTGGTTACTAAGATGTTTCTTTTTGAGTTTTGATTTGTATTTTGCATATTATTTGGCACACTTTTTGACTAATTATTTGAGGTTTTATCTGCTTTAATTTAAATTAAGTTAAGTAAACACATGTTAAATTAAATTGACTGTCGCAGTCGTTGCGAGCAAACTTGCGAAGCAATCTCGTGCGAAGCACGTATCGATTTTTTAAAATCGATAACTTGATATGCATTGTCATAAATTTTGGATATTGTATCACACATGCAAAGAATTTTTATATCATTGATAGCATTTTTAATTATTTTAAGTCTTATAACCTATATTTTATATTTAAAAGGCTATGGCTTTATTTATCAATATTCTCAAAGCGTAACCCCAGGTTATTATTGGTTTGCGCCGATTAAAAATTATAAAAATTTAAAAAAAGGGGATAAAGTTCTAATAAGATTAAACTCTTATTGGGATAATTTTCTAGCAAAAAGAAATTATAAACAAAAAAAAATCCCGCTTATAAAGCAAATATATGCAACATCTGGGGATAAGATTTGTGAAATCAATAATTATTTATATATTAATAATGTTAAATCTGTGCCCCTTGCGAAAGTGGATTCAATTGGGCGTAATCTACCCCATTACTGGCAAAAGGGTTGCGTGGATCTAAAGCTAGGGCAGTATTTGCTCTTGGGATTGCACGTCGCAAATTCCTTCGACGGGCGGTATTTCGGGCCGGTTGCGCAATCTGAGGTTCAATCGCGGGTTTATCATTTGTAGCTAATTGCTCACTGCGCTCGAGTGCTCCTATTAACACTTCAAATAAAGCCCCAGCTCCTAAGAAAAATAGTAAAGTCCCTTGATAAATAGGGCTTTGCGCAAGATTTGGGTGCATGCTTTGAGATGTAAAAGCGTAAAAATCATCTGATGCATGTGCTAGGCCATAAAGAAGGCACAAAATTTTGCCACAAAAAGCTAAACTTGCAATAGGGGATTTATCTTCATTAGAATCTCCTAAAATATCAGCTGCATCTTGTAACCAAGCATTATCTTGAGCTTCATTAAGTTGAGATTCTAAGTCATCATTGTTTATTAAGGGTTCACGACGGCATATGTTTATAGAGGCTAAAAATTTATCAACTAAAGGCAAATGGTCTCTATGCAGATGAATTTCAGGCCAGCCAAAGAAAAGTATCACGCATAAATCTTGCATGCTTATTGCAGATCCAGATAACATCACTCCAGGTGCGATGCCACCAAGTAATAATAAAAAGCTTATTTGTTTGAGCATTTTACTTGGTAAAACCTGACTTTGATCATCTGGTTTATTGGTTATGAGACTTTTTAAATCTTTATATCCAAAGTTATTGTAAACTAAAAAATTCATCATGCCTAAGCTGCCGATTAAAATATGATTAAATATGGTTTTGATATAATTCGCGCTACCTAATTTTTCATCTAAATTAAAAGGGGATTGCTTAAGAGAATTATCTAAATCTTGATATAAAATAAAGGGGGCTATAATTGCAGATATTAAAAACCCTGCATGGCCTATTAAAAGCGTGGATTTAGCTACTTTTTGGAAATAATTTTGTGAACTTGATATTTCAGTGGCTTGAGTTTGAGGGTCCTCTAAAAGCGTGGATTTAGCTACTTTTTGGATATAATTTTGTGAATTTGCTATTTGAGTGGCTTGAGTTTGAGGGTCCTCTAAAAGCGTGGATTTAGCTACTTTTTGGAAATAATTTTGTGAACTTGATGCTTCAGTGGTTTGAGTTTGAGGGTCCTCTATATCAGGATCATTAATACTTCCAATTTGATCTTGATTATCAGCTTGATTATTTGGCTTTTTGTGGCAGTGGCATTCATCTTCTGTTAGCTCCAGTGCACAGAACACATACCAAGAGCAGGGCGCTATTGCTGAGTACAAAAGGGAAAGAAAAGCTTTATTAGGTGAGCTTGGTGTGTCTAGTTGATCTTCTTGAGTATTGTTATGCCAAGTTATTAAAGTACCAGCAGTCGCGGCTATTGTAGCACCTGCGTATATCAAACGCTTTTTCCATGGGGGGCATGGTTGGTGAGCTTGGGTGTTAGACATTGCCACTCCTGATTATTTTTATTTTTAATAAGGAGGATGTTAATCTAAATGAGAATGATTTGCAAATAGAAGTTTTGTCATAGGTTATATTTTTATAGCTATCGCAGGATAAATACAAATATTCGTATATACTAACAATACGAAGTGCAAATTAAAGGCGGCTTTATGAGCAGCTGAATTTATTTTTATCTAGAATATTAGGATTCAGTGCTTTTAGCACTTTTGTAATACAAGAAAACCATCCTCCTATTTTATTCGAGGGTGGGGGTTGTTTTGGTTTGCCTGAGAGCAAGGCCCGCAATCCTGCCTCGTCTTCACCCACACAGCAGTGGCGCGTTTGCCCCCAATACGCGAAAACGGACGGCGCCTGCACCCGCACCCACCACGCAAGTCCTACACTCCGCTTGCTGGTTCCCAGACACTCTCGGATGTTTGCCCGTGAACTCCGTCACGGTAATTGGACCCCTCGCCGACGCACCCCCCCACGATGGGGAGCGGGGCCGCCGCAGCAACGCAACGCTCCGGCGCCCAGCACAGCTGCGCGCCCGCGTGAGCACCCATACCCGACCCATCGGTAACGACACGCAATACCTTGGCCAACATAAGCGCGACGGCTCCCTCGTATCCGTGGTACAGCGCCGAATCTAAGTGTATCGCTAACTCACTTCTCCTCGCGTCCCACGTCGACATCTCTCCGAGCTCTCTCTCGATGTCCTCAACTGTCTGTTCGTCGTCACTGACGCGACGGCCAATACGGGCTAAAACTTTCAATGCCCCAGCGACCCCAAGAGGTTCGATGCCCACCGCTGCGCCGCCCGGTCCCGCCTCAATCGGCACGGTTCTTTCTGCACCACCTGGCGCGCTAGCACTGGCCGGTGTGCCCGCATCATGAATCGAACAACACAACTGAGGCCTTCCGATTATGGGACCAGCCTCCGCCCTAAGCTCGTGCTCCCACCGTGATTCCGGATCGGGCTTCAACTCGCAAAAGTTACAAAGCACCTCCTCGCAATACTCCAGGTCGCCCTCGTTTACCTCGAACTCAAACGGGCCCTGATCTAACCTGGGCTCGATTGTGGCTGCATGGCCCGCCCGCCACCGCGCACGGTCGTGAATCTCCTGGGGCAACTCCTCACCAGTCATGATAATACACAACTGATTAAAACTCCTAATTTGGTCGGGGGTCGGCCGGTCGTCGACTTGAAAGACGCCTATTAACGTATCAGCCCAACTTATAAAATCTTCCTGCATGCGGGGGCTGACCATATACGTGTTAGCCATGATCTTACTTCCTTTTACAATTTACTACCGTGCAATAACGAATATTATACCAAAAAAAACACTACAAATCAATATGCATATAATTACATATAAATGTAGCGCCAAAAAGCACCAACCCATACCAACCCACACCAACACCATTGCGCACCCCCAACGAAGCTCATAGCCCCAACTCCTCAACCCACACCGCATTACGTTCACAAGCACACCACCACAACGATGTACTTAACCACTATTGCCTCTCACGCCTCGAAAAACCCCACCCCATGCAAACGTCACCTTCTATGGCTTTACAGGAGTATAAAGATATGTTACAATAGTGCACGTGAATTACGGGGTAAGTTGTAACTTAGCGTAAATCCTCATTAAGCATGACGATTTATACTTAAGATATAAAATAGATATAAAATAGATATAAAATCAAGGATCGATTTAATATGAATATCAACATGGACAAAATTATTTCACCAAATGAACTGAGCATCGAGATAATTGATAGACTAATAAGTTTATGTGACTCCCTTCCCTTGCCTCAACAGGAGCCTGTTGATGATCCGGTTATAGATTTAGACAAAGAACAAGAGTTTCAGGCTGATTTAGAACAGAAAACCAAATATAATTTAAAATTAGGGCTGTTCTTACTTAAGGCTCGCGATAACCTGGCTAACGTCGATTTAGATGAGTTATTAAAATCACTTGTTAATAACTTCGTATTGGTTCTACAGAATATGGGGTGTGATGAGTTCTCCGATCAGTATATGGCTTTAGAGGAAATATTGACTCCTAGTGAAGATCCAATTGAGATTGAAATCACATCTTCCGAAGTCGACCTTGATGATAGAATTATCGTGGCTCCACCTAAACAATCTTTTGTTAGTTCAACGTATAAGGCGGCTGATGAAGATAATGATCGATCCGGTGGCGACACATCTGGTGGCTCTGGGTCAACTGGTGGTGGAGCATCCGGTGGCAAACACGGTGGTGGTGTTGACCAGTTCTAATTTAATCGCTCTGTCACTTATTTGTCCTGTGAGTGCTTCTCAATTACTTTGGCATCACCTTTAGGTTCTTCCGGTAGATACGCATAAATTTCAACTACCTTCGTAACACCTTTTGTTCTGCTTGCAATTTTAGATGCTAACGCACCTTCTTCTTTTGTTGTAAGACCCATTATATAAACCACACCTTTTTCCGTGATTACCTTAAAGTGCAGCGGATTCACTTTACTCACAAATCTGGATTTAACTTTTGCAGTAATCCAACCATCGTTAGCATAGGTGCTTATAGATATAATAGGGCCGACAGTAAGTTCGTCATAAACTAAGCTTACATGCTCTAATTTAGACACTTTTTTGGCAAAATCTTGTTTGATTTTATCTGTTGGTACTTGACCTAATAATAAAACGATGTTGTTAAATACAGCCGCCTCGATATTGACTTTGCCTTTTAATGTTTTATCTGTATTTACCATATGCATTATTTTCATCTTGGTACCAAAATCATGCGCTTGAGATTCTGCTGGTTGATTGGTGCTGATAGCGTTGCTTCCAACAATTATTGCAGGAGTTGCTACAACTGCTATTGGGACGCAGCCATTTAGCGTGATTGCGCCTACGGCTAAAATAGTAAGTAAGATTGATAGTTTAACCATGCTTCTATAATTACTTTGCATTTTTATTTCCTTTTGAATTAGTTTTGAATTCGTGATTTAGGATTATATTTGATGATTTAGTATAGTCTTATCTAGAATAGAAGACAATTATAGAAGACAACTATCTAACTTAATTAGTTTAGCTTGAATTATTTAGCTTGCACTCAGGCATCTGTGTCGGTAAAATACGACTTCATTTTATTGTGAAGACTTTATTAGTAGGATTTTAGTAATGCAAAAGAACATACACCCAGAATATCACAAAGTTACATTTTCTTGCAGCTGTGGAGCATCGCATGTTGCCAATACCACTTTGGGCAAAGCTGATGAAATTATAAAAATTGAAGTTTGTTCAAAATGCCACCCATCTTGGGTTGGCGGTCATAAGATCTTAGATACTGAAGGGCGAGTTGATAAGTTCAAAAATAGATTTGCTGCCTTCTCTAAGCCTAAAGCTAAGCCTGTAGAAGCTAAGCCTGTAGAAGCTAAGCCTACAGAAGATGGTGACAAGAAGTAAAGATTACTTCTTAATCTGACTACTGAGTCCGGCTATTCCTTCTGCGTGTAAATCACCACTTACATCTTCACCAAGTTGTCTGCTGATGCGTGCAGAAGAGAAAACACCTCTTATCCATGGGTTTGCATTCGGGCATTCATCTATAACTAGACAATATTGGACATTCTTGTGATGCATCAGGGCTTTTATATGTCCAACTCTGGTATTTGATAAATCATGTAGATGAATAAATATAATCTCTTCCCAGTTAGTCATCACCATACTAATCGTTATTTCTGTCATTTTAATTCCCATTGATTGGGCTACTTGGCCAGCTTTTACGCCTTGGATGTCTTTTGCTGTGACTAATCCTATTATTTTGTCATTTTCTTCTACTAATAAAGATTTTACTTTATTTATTTTCATTTTCTCTAAAGCATCATGGATTAATGCTTCAGGGGAGATTGTCTCAGCAGGTTTACTTTTGAAATCTGTCATAACTTCAATCGCAGGGGAGTCATCATGAACTAGAACTGGATGATGCTCTGGATGATATACTTCAGGAGCGTTATCTAGTTTTGCTGTGTCTATGATTTTAAATTCATTTGAATTCATAATTAATCCTTTTTAATAATCTATTATTTTGCTTTAAAAAAAGCCACCTTCATTTATAATGATATCATATTTTTCTTAAGTTTTTTGATATTTTAGGTTGTTATATGAATTGTCTTATTTTTGATATTGAAACTGTTCCAGATGCTGAGCTTGGACGTAAATTATTAGAGCTCGATGATAGCCTTAGTGATGCTCAAGTTGTAAAAAAGATGCAAGAGCACCAGCTAGAAAAAAAGGGAACTGAGTTTTTATCCTTACATTGCCATAAAATCGTGGCTATATCCGCTGTTTTAGCAAATGATACCCAAGTTAAAGTGTGGTCAATTGGCGAGCTTGATGATGATGAGGCTACCTTAGTAAGTCGGTTTTTTGCAGGAGTTGAAAAATACCAGCCAACTTTAGTATCTTGGAATGGCGGGGGTTTTGATTTGCCAGTTTTACATTATCGGGCGCTGCGTCATAAAATTAGCGCTCCTATTTATTGGGATCAGGGCGAGAAAAATTCAGCCGTAAAATGGAATAACTATATAAGCCGTTATCATCAGCGCCATACTGATGTCATGGATTTAGTAGCTTTATATCAGCCTAGAGCATTCGCGCCATTAAATGAGGTGGCATTATTACTTGGTTACCCTGGTAAAATGGGGATGAGCGGGGCTAAAGTTGCTGATTATTATTTTGAAGGAAAATTGCATGAGATCCGTAATTACTGTGAAACTGATGTATTAAATACTTATTTAGTTTATCTTAGATTTGAGCTTATGCGCGGACATTTATCTGAAAAGGACTATAATTTACGTATAGAGCAGTTAAAATCCACTTTAGCTGCAAGTGAGCCTGAGCATCTAAAAGAGTTTATGCTTTCATGGGAGAAAGGGAGTTGCGGAGTTGAAGCAAACTAAACAAAAATTTTGGGAAAAAATAGGGCTACATAATTTCTTTTTGCAAAATTGGTATAAGCCTAAGTTACAAAAGGTTTTATATTTTTTAGTGCCATTTTCTTTACTATTTAGTGCTATTATTTTTTTTCGCAAAAAATTATATAAATTATTTGCTTATGATCATGAAAAATCTGATAAAAAATCTGATAAAAAAATCAAATTAAAAGTAATAATAATAGGAAATATCACTATAGGAGGTACCGGGAAGACACCTTTAATTATAGCTCTGGCTAAATATTTGCAAAAAAAAGGATTAAAAGTCGGGGTAATATCACGAGGCTATGGTGGCGTGCACTCAAAGTTATATCCTAAAGAGCCTTATGAGATTAAATCTATAGATACAAGCGATTATGTCGGTGATGAGCCTTTGTTAATAAGTAAAGAGCTTAATAATATTGATAAAGATGAAAAGTTTGATATAAAACCTAAGCGCTTAGAAACACCAGTTATTATTTGTGCTAAAAGAAAGTTGGCTCTCGAATATCTAGAAGATAAATTTTCTAATAAAATAGATATAGTCCTATCTGATGATGGTTTGCAGCATTATGCTTTAAGGCGAGATTTAGAAATTGTAGTTGTGGATGGTTCAGTTGGGTTTGGGAATAATTGGGTTATGCCTGCAGGGCCTTTAAGAGAGTCTTTATCAAGGCTAAAAGAAGTTGATTTTGTTTTAATAAATTGCGACAAAAATCATCAAAATAATAAGTTAAAAAAAGATTTAGCAGATATTGATACTTTTAATATGCAAATTATATCATCTGATATTTATCCAATTACTTCAGATAAAAATAAAACTTTAAATAAAAATATTGAGAAACTAGCAAATAACTTTAAAGATAAAAAAATCTGTGCATTATGTGCTATTGGAAATCCTGAAAGATTTTTTAAAACTTTAAATTCTTTGGGTTTTAAAGATTTTGTGAAGATAGCTTTACCTGATCATAAAGCTTTAAGTGAATCTGAGTTATTAAATATATCAGCTGATTTTGATTATGTTTTTATGACGCAAAAGGATGCAATTAAGTATCAAAACATGTCTGGTTTTTTAGAAAGTGAGAAGTTTTGGGTGGTTGGGGTGGATGCTGTTTGTGAAGATGGGTTTTTCAATGCTGTTATGCAAAAGCTTCCTTTTTAGAAGGAAATGTATGTGTTTACCTTTCCTTTTGTCTAGGATATGTTATAATATAAAGTATATAGGCAGTTTGGGTTAAAAATAATGAAGGATTTATTTAAAAAAATCATTTTAGAGTTTCAGGACGCAGATATTCCTATGCCAGTTCATCGGGATGTGGTGCTGCCAAGTTTGCCTGAAAATATCCGCAAGGCGTTTGTTTACATAGGTATGCGCCGTAGTGGTAAGACATGGTGTTTATATCAGAAGATACAAGAGCTAATAAAAAATGATATTACCAAATCTAAAGTTTTATATATAAATTTTGAAGATGATAGGCTTTCTCGTGTTTCTGTATCTGATTTTCAGTATATTTTAGATGCCTACTGGGAGCTGTATCCTGATCATATAAATAGCTCTGAAGTATATTTTTTCTTTGATGAGATTGCTGAAGTTAGTGGTTGGGAGAGTTTTATCCGCAGGCTTTTAGATAAAGAAAAAATGAAAGTTTATGTCACTGGGTCTTCTGCAAAAATGTTAAGCAAGGAAATTGCTAGCAGCTTAAGGGGAAGAAGCATTACTAGAGAAATATTCCCAATGTCTTTTAGTGAATATTTAAATTACAAAAAAGTTATTCTCAATAAAAACACAATAACTGATAAGCAAATATCTGTATTAATGCATCATATAAAAACTTATTTAAGGTATGGTGGTTTTCCTGAGGTGCTAGATTTAGATGAAAACTCTCATCGTGAGATTTTGCAAGGATACATGAATAGTGTGATATATAGGGATATCGTCGATAGGTACAATGTTAAAAACAATTTGGTGTTAAAGCAGCTATTATTGGAGTGTCTGCAAAGTGCTACAGGATTATTTAGTATAAATAAAGTTTTTAACCAGTTTAAATCACGTGGAATTAGCGTTAATAAAGATTCATTGTATCTATATATGAATTATTTTGAGGATGCTTATTGCTTGTTTTCTGTTCCAGTTTATAGTTTTTCTTTTAAAAAAGCGCAGCTGAAGCCTAAAAAGATTTATCCGGCAGATACAGGTTTAATCACTGCATATTCTACTAAACAACTATATGATTATTCTGCATTATTAGAAACAGCTGTTTTTTTGCATATTAGGCGTAATAATTCTGATATTTATTATTATCATACGAAACAAGGTAAAGAGGTTGATTTTTTAAGTGTTTTGCCAAGTGGTGATATGTGTTTGTATCAAGTATGTTTATCTTTAAAAGATAAAAAAACACGCCAAAGAGAGTTGGATGCTTTAGTTCAGGCAATGGATGAGCTAAATTTAAAATCGGGCATGATTATCACATATGAAGATTTTGAAGAAGTTATAGTTGATGATAAAAAAATAAAGGTTCTTCCTCTGTGGAGGCTATTATTAAAAAGTAATTTAGAGTAAGTTTGTTTATAATATTTTCAAATTTAAAATTGTATATCGAGGTTAAAAATGGATAAAGCATTATTAGAGATTTTAGCATGCCCCTTATGTAAAGGGCCGTTAGTTTATAAAGAAGATGCCCAAGAATTATGGTGCCGCGCGGAGAAGCTTGCCTATAAAATTAAAGATGATATTCCTATCATGCTAGCTGATGAAGCTAGAAAACTAACCCTAGATGAACTAGATTCTAAATAGCATACTTAATAGCATACTTAACGATCTTATTTAGGTATTTAGATTATTTAGAAAATATGAACTCAGGCAGATCATACTTAGATATTTAGATTATTTAGAAAATATAAACTCAGGAATCTTATGGCTATACATATAATTATCCCATCTAGATTAGATTCAGCGCGCTTACCTAAAAAAGCCTTAGCTGATATTAACGGGGCTCCATTAGTTGTAAGAGTGTATCAACAAGCATCCAAAGCTAATAATATTGCATCCGTAGTTATTGCCACAGATCACCAAGAAATTATATCAGCATGCAAACAGCACAATGTTAAAGCCGTATTAACCAGTGACAAACACCCAAGTGGCACGGAAAGACTATGCGAGGTTGTATCTAATAACCCAGATTTATATAAAGATGATGATGTCATAATTAATGTACAAGGAGATGAGCCTTTAATCCCGATTGAGAATATCGAACAAGTCGCTCAAAACTTACAATCTCAAATTGATGCAAAACAATATAACCCTGAAGTTGTAGTTGCAACTTTATGTACAAAAATTAATGAGTTAGATGAAATTTTGGATTCAAATGCAGTAAAGGTTGTATTTGATCAAAATAAATTAGCACTATATTTCTCAAGAGCCCCGATTCCGTATGCTCGTGATTTTTTCCCTAATGATTGGCCTAAAAGTCAATCTGAAAATCAATCTGAAAATAAATCTTATCAAGCCTATCGGCATATTGGCTTATACGCTTATAAATGCAAATTTTTGCGTGATTACGCCAAATTATGTGAAAGTTGTGATAAAAATTATGATATCGCAAGCTGGGAGTCTTTAGAGCAGCTTAAGGTAATGAGTTTAGGATACAGAATCCATGTTGATATCAATGCTAAAATCAGCCCTGCCGGGGTTGATACCAAGGGGGATTTAGAGCGGGTTATTAATAACTATTAAAATTATATAACTAGCAGCAAGTTATAAGATTATCTTCTATAATACTTTCATTATAATTATGTATATAAAGAGTGGGTTATGAAAAAGTGGGTTATAAGCTTAATAATCATAATAGTAGTTATTATAATAATCGTATTAGGGGTTAAATCTTCTCATAAAGCTAAACCCCAAGAGCTATTATCCGTGACTCGCGGAAGCATTACAGAGCAAGCTACTGCCGTTGGAAGTATCGTGCCGGATAATACAACTACCGTGAAATCCCAAGTTGAGGGTAATGTAAGTCATATTTATTATAATAGCGGGGATTATGTGCATAAAGGGGATACTTTAATGCGCTTGAAACCTAACCCTGCGCCGTTAGACATTGCCCAGTATGTGGCGCAAGTGGATCAATACAAAGCAAAAGTTGTAAGTGATAACGCATCTTTAAAAAATCTCAAAGTTTTATTAGATAAAGGTGTTATTAGTGAAAACTATAATGCATATATATTAGCGGTTGCGCAGTTAAAATCAGATCAGGCAGCCTTAGATTTTAATCAGCAAAATTTAGATATATTACGCAAGGGCCAAGCTGTTATTGCAGGGGAAAAAATGGAAAGTGATATAAAAAGCCCAATAAATGGTTATATATTACAAAGAAATGTAGATTTAGGAGATCCTGTAACCCCAATGGCAGGTTATCAAAATGCGACAATTTTATACACAATAGCTGATATGGATCGGCCAATTTTTCAAGGTACTGTAGATGAAATTGATGCTGGGAAAATAAAACTTAAGATGCCGGTTAATATAATAGTTGGAGCATTACCCAAAGTAGTATTACAGGGAAGCTTAACTAGCTTCTCGCTGCAATCAGATAATCAAAATAACATTATTAATCAAAAAAACGGCATGATGACACCAACAGCTAGTACTGCCGCAGCTTCTGGGCCATTTAATGTGGGTTTTCAAGTTAAAGTTCAAGATTTCAAAGTGACAAAAGGAGTTGATCTTAGATCTGGATACTCAGCTACCGCCCAGATAATTATTAGAACTTTAAAAAATATTTTAGTTTTACCAGAGCGAGCACTAGTTTTTAAAGAAGGTAAAGTTTATGTGAATTTGCCTCAAATAGATAATAAAACCAAAAAACCTGTAACAAAAGAAGTTCAAATTGGGGTTTCAGATGGTATGAATGTACAGATTTTAGATGGCCTAAGTGAGGGTGATAAAGTTTTAGTATTAGACGATGAAGGTGCTGATAATGCTGCATAAAGGCTTAAAAGTTGCTTTAATAGCAGCAGTTTTTATATCAAGCTCCTTATGGGCTAAAAAAATAGATCTTATGGATCTTTATAAAACAGCTAGCAAAAACAATCCAACCTATCAGCAAGATGTAGATAAAACTAACTCAAGCTTGCAAAATATTGATATAGCAAGAAGCGCTTTATTTCCGCAGATATCAGCTGGTGCAAGTAGGGCTAATACTTATTATCATGGAGCTAATAGTACAAAAACTACCACTGACACTTATAGCGTTTCTTTAAGTCAGGCGGTCTTTAATTTAAACGCTTGGCGTAGCTATAAGTCTGCTAAAATTCAATCGCATGCATTAAGTGATGTTTTAAAGTCATCAAAGCAGCAATTAATGGTTGGATTAGTTAAATCTTATTTAAGTTTAGCTGAGTCGCAGCAACTGATTTTAATCGATCAAGAAAATGTATCTCAATCTAAAAAGTTATTAGATTTGGCTAACACTCAATTTACAGCAGGGCAGTCTTTATCAACGGATGTATCTCAAGCTAAAGCAAGTTTATTGGCAGCTAAATCTCAGTTGTTATCAGATGAGTTAATGGTAAAGATGAACCGATCCGCCCTTGAGCAAATTACTTTGCAGTCACTATATGACCAAGATATCAAAACTCTAAGAGTTGATTTGCCAGATTATCCTATAAAAACTATCGAGCAAAACAGATTATTAGATCAAGCCTTTCATAATAATCCAACTATTTTAAGTGATAAAGTTGCACTTAGTGCTCAACGAGAAACTATTGATGCTAATAGAGCATCGCATTGGCCAACGGTAAGTCTTGCAGCATCTTATGGCGGCACTATGGTTGATAATTCAAACACACGCTCAAGCTCCCTTAGTTTATCTTTAAATATCCCCATTTTCCAAGGTGGATTAGTTACATATAATGTTAAAAAATCAGGTTATGATTATGCTAGCCTTGAGCAACAGTTGAGTATTGATAAGCAAACTGTAAGAAATTTGGCGCAAACTAGTTTGGATCAATTGGATGCTGGAGTTAGTCTACGCAAAATAGACAGACTAAACCTTAAGGCTCAACAAAAAGCATATGAAGATATGCAAATAGCATATAAGTCAGGCCAGGGTAATATAACAATGGCAAATGTCATAAATGCTAAAACTTCTGTGTTATCAGCCAAATTACAACAATTAAAAAACTCATATAATTATGCCTTAAGTGCAATTACGTTAAGGCAAGCATTGGGTGATTTATCAGATCTGGATTTAAATAAACTTAATCATTATCTAGTATAAAATATGGCTATTTTTGAGCAAATTGCAGCAATTTTACGCGACATGTGGTCAGTTAAGCTAAGAAGTTTTCTTGGTTTATTTGGGATTATGTGGGGTACTATTTCTGTTGTTTTACTATTAGCTTTGGGGCAAGGGTTTTATGCATCAACTCAAGATAGATTAAGCGTATTAGTAAATGGTGGGATTATGGGAGCACCTGGAAGCTCAAGCATATCTTACCAAGGATTACCCAAAGGTCGGCAAGTAATGCTTAAAGCTAGTGATATTATTGATATCCCGAAGGTTATACCTGGAGTTAAAGATGCATCACCAGTAATGGGGGGGTGGAGTAAATCAGCCAACTTTATAAGACTTGGGTTATTAGCTCCAGGTAGGTTAAATGGAGTTTTAAATACTTATGCCAATATGATGGGGATACCAGTTATACCGGGTGGCAGGTTTTTAAATGCGCAAGATATAAAACATAAACGCCAAGTTATAGTTTTAGGAAGTGGCATTGCTAGTGCTTTGTTCCCTTTTAAAACTAATGTTATTGGTAGTAGAGTGTACTTTCAGGGCATTCCTTTTTTAATTGTCGGAGTGCAAGTTAAAGATAAGCCTAGTCAGTGGACCAATGATACGGCGTATATTCCATATACAACTTATATTGAGATGTTTGGAGATGAGAATATATCAAGTTTTGTGATAATGCCTAAAAACCCGACTGATGCTGTAAATATTCAAAATACTGTGCAGCGATATTGGTCTAGGGTTTTTCACTTTGATCCAAAGGATACGCAAGCTGTTAGATTTTTTGATTTAAGGGGAGCATTTGAGTTCCTCCAATGGTTTTTTACTAGCATTCAGATGTTTCTAGGGTTTTGTGGCTTGTTAACTTTAGCTGTTGGTGGGATTAGCGTTGCCAATATGATGTTTTTAATAGTTACTGAGCGCACGCCGGAGATTGGCTTAAGATTAGCTTTAGGAGCTAAAGATAGTCATATTTTAGGGCAGATTTTAATAGAAGCTTTTGTAATAGTATTTTTAGGTGGGTTATTGGGTTTCTTAATAAGTGGAGCTTTTCTTGGAGCTTTAAGCCATCTTCCTCTTCCAAGCTGGATAGGGAAGCCTGAGTTATCTTGGCAGGTGTTATTGGGTACAATTATTGTGTTGGCCGTAGTTGCTTTTTTAAGTGGGTTTTTCCCGGCGCGTAAAGCATCTAAGTTAGCTCCAGTGGAGGCTTTGGCTTTTTAAAAATTTTAGGTTAAGTTATGAATATTGCATTTGGGATGATTTTAAAAGAGTTATATTCGCAAAGAAGGCGGGTATTTTTAACTATTTTGGCAATTGCCTGGGGTACAGCATCAATTGCTGGGATGTTAGCTGTTGGAGAAGGGTTGCGGGTGACTTTTGGGCGCGGGATGCAAAGTGGCGGCAAAGCGATAATAAGTATTTATCCAGGAATTACATCTAAAGATTTTCATGGATTAGGCAAAGGTATACAGGTTTTATTAAATCAAAATGATGTTAATAACATTCAAAAAACAATTAGACAATATGGATATAATTTAAATGCGGCGATAGGAGTGTACTCATTTGCCGCTATTATAAAATATAAGGATCAGACATCATATTCTATTAATCAGGCGGTTTCCCCAGAGTATTTTATGGCAAAGGGAATAAAAGTTGAAAGTAGCGGCAGAACTTTAAATCCTCTTGATAATAAAAGGCAAAGGATGGTAGCTGTAATTGGTAATAAAGTTTCTGATAATATATTTAAAAAAGGAGAGAATCCTATTGGCAAAAGAATTTTACTAGGTAGCAGGTCTTTTTTGATTGTTGGAGTTACAAAATCTAAATTTCAGTTTGGTGGCAGGGCTAGTCAGTCAGTATCAAATATGATTTTAATACCGAGTAAAACTTATGAGGGTTTATCGGCTGATCAAAATTTCAGTTCAATTATTGTATCCCCCAAAAATCCAGATGATGCTAAGGAAGTTGAAAATATTGTAAAGCGGGTTATTGCAATTAAAGGTGGGTATGACCCAACTGATGAAGAGTTCTTAAAGATTTACAATAGTGCAACTGCGCAGCAAGCCATGCAAAATGTATTTTTAGGAATGCAGATTTTCCTTGGGATAGTTGGCGGCATTACGTTATTTGTTGCAGGAATTGGGATTGCAAATGTTATGTTTATATCGGTAAAACAAAATATAAAAGATATCGGTATCCAAATGGCAATAGGCGCAAGAAGTTATAATATCTTAGTGCATTATATATTTGAGGGTTTATTAACCACAGTAATTGGCGGGGTGTTAGGGTTATTATTGGTAGAGATGATTATTTATCTAATTAAACTTATTCCAGTTAAGGGTAGTTTTTTTGCACAAATTGGAAAGCCTGATCCTGTTTTATCTTTATCGGTTGTAGTTGCAGTAATTATAGTTTTAGGAATAATTGGTTTGTTATCTGCGTTTTTCCCAGCGCTAAGAGCATCACAAATTGACCCGGCAGAAGCCTTAAGAGAGAATTAAATTATGGATTTAGTTAAATTAGAGAAAATTAACAAAACCTATAAAATGGGCGATATAGTTGTTAATGCGCTATCTGATATTAATCTTCAAGTTAAATATGGTGAATATATCGCAATTTTAGGGCCATCGGGCTCAGGTAAATCAACTTTAATGAATGTGCTTGGCTGCCTTGATAAGCCATCTTCTGGTAAATATTTCTTGGATAATAAAGATGTAAGTGACTTATCTCGTAACGAGCTTGCAACAGTTAGAAATCAAAAAATAGGATTTATCTTTCAAAGTTTTAATTTATTAGATTATTGCAGCGCTTTAGAAAATGTTGCTTTGCCTTTGGTCTATCGTGGAGTTTCAAGGGCCGAGAGGTTAGAGCGCGCGCGGGAAATTTTAGAGCAAGTTGGTTTGGGGGATCGAGTCGGGCATAAGCCAAATGAGTTATCCGGTGGGCAAAAGCAAAGAGTCGCAGTTGCAAGGGCATTGGTGAGTGAGCCTGAAGTTATTTTAGCGGATGAGCCTACGGGTAATTTGGATTCTAAATCAGGTGAAGATGTCATGAATTTATTCTCAAAATTATCCGATTCTGGTAAAACTATTATTGTAGTTACGCATGATCAAAAGCTTGCTAAAAGAATGCGGCGGGTTATTGAGATTTCTGATGGGAAGGTTAAGAGTGATCGGGGGCGGGGGTAGGTTGGGATGGGAGCATCCAAACTGCAGGAGTGGCTCCTTCCCCACGTGGGGGAAGGTCGGGATGGGGGCATCCAGGCTGCAAAAAATAAAAAATAAAAAATCAAACATAAAATACAAAATTAAAAAAACCAACTATACTAAAAATCACTTTACACTAAAAATATAAGTTTAAATTTTAAACCATGCTTAAAGTTAAAAACATAAAATTATATTTAAACAAAAGATTTTGCGCACGCATGATCCAGCGTGTCTATTGGCTTTATGAGCAACAAGCGGCATATGGCGAGAAATTCGTCAGTAGTTTGAATAGATATGTTAAAAATTGTATTAGGTGGGCGAAAGCCGGTGTTGGGAAGGTTTACCTGCCTAATACCATTCACATTAACATTAAGTTAAATTTAAATAACATAACCCCCCGTCCTTCATGTCGAGCTAAAATACTTGTCAGTAATGATTTGTGTTTGGTTTGATGTGGTCGATGGGGGGGTATATATAGGAGACTTTATTATGACACATACGCTGGCCCGCCTGACCTTGATTCTAGTAGTGGTCGCTACTGTCACACCAACGCCAACGACTGCCACCTCGCCCCAATCCGCGCCCCCAAACACCCCTGCCCCCGGCACATGGACTAACGGGCTCCTATGCACCGCCCAGATCAACCGATGCGCCGGCGTACCTGGTAACCCGGTCCCAATGGCCCCTATGTTTGAATCCGGCGAAGTTTGGATTACCTGTGAACTCCGTTGCGATGCGCAGGACGATTGTCCAACCAGGGGGATATCTACCGAGTCATCCGATAAGGGCATGACGTACTACGTGGGCGATCAGAGCGAGAACAAATACTTGGCTGTTGCCTCCACTGGCTCGGGCACAGGTCAACATTGGCTTCCAGACATCTGCACAGACGCAGACGCTACGCAAGTCACAGATAACCAGGCCCAACCGCCCGGGAACGGGCGCCAGATAACCGTGGGATTTACAACCTCCGCAGACGGCTCATACCAGACCTCCACGTGGCACTTCCTCTGCAACACCTGGCCCGATTGGAGTACGTACACCACCACCACCGTTACACCGCCCGAAAACACCTACCCCACCCATACGCTAAAAGTTACGGATATATGCACCAACAACAAAACAATGCCGCTCCTACCGGCCCTGCCGCCATCGTGTCCCTTATCGTCAGCGAATGCGAATCAATCACAGTGCCTATGGAGTATAGTGCCTTCATCTAGCTAGACAGATAATTCAACCAAGTAGTTCCCATTGAGTTTTGTCTAGGCGGCCCTCCTTAATTCTTCACAAACACTATCATTATAAACATCATTTGGCTTTCGATATTTATGGGTTTTATAAATCTCTGATCATTATAAAACTCATATATTTAGCAACGGAACTCCAAACTCTCTTATATAGTCTTAAATTACTGGATATACAGATTTTCATGTTTTGCGCTGCGCCAGAACCTTTCTATTGCGATATTATCGGTTGCGCGTCCTTTACCGTCCATCGATATTTTTCTGAAGTAGGGAATTCCGGAAGTTAAAGTTACTGAACCGAGAGTTGAAATTACCGACGTGGAGGTTTTCGATTTATACTAATTCACATTGCTAAATCTACTAGAAATTAATGCTCGTTAAATTCTTACTTTAATAAAAGTTTAAAAAGCAATTTTTAGCAATGAATTAGTTGAACTATACAGTTGCGAGCGAGCCGACTACGCATGTAGTAATCTCCTACCTCCTTGCTACGACACAACCCCCCGCAGTCGTTGCGAGCGAGCCGAAGGCAAGTGTGGCAATCTCCTGCCAATTGCAGCTTTGGTTTTTTTTTGGTTGCCCCCATCCTAACCTTCCCCCACAGGGGGAAGGGACTATTCTTTGCCTTCTGTCAGCCTTTATCCTAACGGCAGGGAAAACCCCTTCCCCCCGTGGGGGAAGGTCGGGATGGGGGCAACCTAACTGCAGGGAAAACCCCTTCCCCCGTGGGGGAAGGACGGGATGGGGGCATCCAAACTGCAACCACCACCATCCACCTCCTTAAGAAGGCTCAGTCCCTCGCGCAGCTTCTGCTTCCCTTTGAAATTTTTCTTCAATCAGTTCATTTAGTTTTTCATGCAGGCTCATGTAAGTTCTGGAGTGGGAGTCTCCTTGATTCACAAGGCTTTGCGCAAGATCACCATTAACAACTCTTTGACAATAAAGTTCTTGTTCTGATGCATCCAATCTGCTCATAAGCTCGCATATAAAGGCGTCTTTTTGTTGAAGAAACATTTGTTGGTGCATTAGTTGCATCGTCTCAAAGTTAGGGGTCATAACTAGATGCGGCATAAATGGCATTATACCTGGCATCATGCCTGGCAATGCACCTTGTTGTGTTTGCAAAGGATCTATAGTTTGCATTGGTTGAAATTGAGGTTGAGCCTCAAAAGCTCCACAAGGAGGCATTAACGAAACTTCAGCAGCAGCTGACTCTGCTGCCAAAGCTGCAGGTTGTGGCACCTCGAGTGCTTTGCTTTGTTGAGATGCTTCAGACGGCGCTGCTGTCATTGCTGCAGGATGTTGCACCTCGTGCGATTTACTTTCCTGAGTCTCTACAATTTGTACCGCTGTCATTGCCGCAGTTTGTTCAGAGTCCGATGCTTTACTCTCTTGCTCTGCATGATCAGCTTGCAATTTTTGCACATCTCTTTTACGTTTTTCTAAGAACTCTTGTCTTTTTTGTTTTTTCTCTAAATCTCTTTTTTGCTTTTGCTCTTTAAGAAGATTTAATACTTTATCTACAGCGCTATGTGCTGAGGCAGCCCCCATACTAGCAGCACTTGAGGCTCTAAAAGCTGCAGTTTTTGCTTTTGCTTTTAGTTTTTTGCTTTCAGATTCTTCTTTTTTCTTTATAGCCAGTTGTACTTGATATTTAGAAGTTTTGGCTACATGCTTTGCAAATGCAGCAGCATTTAGCGCGCAAATAGCCGCATCTTTAGCAGCAGTTTTTGCAGGGTTTGATTTAGATAAAAGTTTATTTAAAGCTAATTCGGCAGCTTTTTGTGCTTCAAGAGCATCAACTGCAGCCTGATTCGCAACTTGAGAAGCCGTGTGAGCTGCGCTAGCTGCAGCCTGTTTTGCTTTTTCTTTTTCTTGTTCTAGCTTTTGTTTTAGCTTATCTAAATTTTTATCTCCTACTCCCTTAGGTTTTTCTTTTTTGCCTGTTTTTCTTGTTTTTTGTGAAGCGTAGTTATAAGTCAGCTCGACATAAGAGTTGGTTTGATCACTAGTTTCTGTAGATTCTTCTGCTTTAACCTGAGCTAAAAGTTGATTAAAAGTTGAATCTAAAGCTAGTTTAAATAAGCATTTGTTTTTTAATTCTATTAACGGGTGTGAATTAGATAACCAAGATGGTTGCTCTAGATGATTTAACAATGTTTGAAATTTGTCTGTGGCTATTTTTCTTGCCGATGGTGTGTGCGCCTTGTGAAGTTGCTTTAGAAGATCAATCACTATTTTATTGAGGTTTATCTCGTATAAATTAACTAAAGCTAATGCATCGGGAGTAATCATTAGCTTTGCTAGATTCTCAAACTGCTGGGTGTTTAAATCAAGCTTAACCCCTTGGTTCATAAAGGCATTCTTTATATCTTCTGCACGGAGATCTTGTAGTTTGTAAATATCTTTTTTATGTGGTTTTATAATAGCTTTTACAATTTTTTCTAAGTCGGATTGTTTTGGCGCTCTTTTTATTGCGCCGTCGGATGCTAAAGCTTTTAGAGAACCTGATAAATTAGCTTGTGCTCTTTTTTCAGAGAAGCCGGTGATTTGCTCTCTGGTTGGTGTTTGATGTAATAATGTCAAACCTAAAATAGTACCTATTACTAAACATGACTGATGCTTTTCATTCATTAATCCATCTTTTCTTAATTTCTCAGAAAAACTATAGGTTATAAATAATATAATTATTTTTTGTAAGTAGGCTTTTATTACAGAAGATTTATATGAGTGCATTACTTGGGTATCAGTAATTTGATCTTGAAGTTGCTCTAATTCAGTTACTAATGAATTTGGTAATGGGGCTCTAATTTGTAAGTGTGACATTGTTTTGTTAATATTCTTAGTTATTTTTATCGTTTAATTTTTATATAGTGGATATTCTAATAAAACAAATTAAAAGTCAAATATATAAAAAAATTTAGAATCTAATTAATATAATTTTTATTTATGTTTTTTGTAAAGTTGAAGTATGGTTTAGATATAAACCATATAGTGGAGCGCTTGCAAACTAATTTTTACATGCTGTTCGCAATTGCTCCAAGAAGATAGACAAACCAATTCAAATCAAAATATCGAACGCAGTCATAGCTGACTGCGTCGAAGCATCTCGTGCGTAGCACGTATCGATTTTGTGAAAATCGATAAATTGAAATAGTTTGTCTACATCAAGTTTTTATGTTAAGAGACAACGGGTGAACACTATGATACTTTACCTTCCCTCATCGCGTTTAGAAACTCGTCAGTTAAATCTTCTGGTGTTTGGCGGAACGCGAGTGCATCTCTCTTTGATTTATTTTTACCTTCGTTGAGACTTGCAGTGACGGCATCGATACTATTACAGATAGCTTTAATTTTGGGGTTGGCATCTGCATCAGCTTCTAGTTTTAATTTGAGGCTTTCCCAGCCCGGCTGATTCCTCATATATACAAGTTTCACCATAAGTTGGAGTGCATTTTCATCCTCGCTATACAGTGAACATCTAGTTATACAATTTTTCAAACCATTAAGAACGACACATGGGAGGCAACAAATGCCCATGACGATAACGCATCGCAACTTGTCGCACAGTTCCTTCCGTTTCTCACTAGCAATTGTGTCGCCAAGTTCCCTAAAATTTTCTGGTTCCTTTTTCTGGATGAGTTTCAGACAACTTTTAAGATTCTTTAGAAGGTCTTCTTTAGGTATATCGGCTATCACATGAACTGCGATCTCATGAAGCTCCGCAAATGACATTTTCTCAGGTAACTTCTGGTATGGTTGATGACTACTCATTTTCTTTATCCTTAATTAATAATTTAAATATACAGTAATATTAAGTAAAAATATGAATATATTTATCTAAAAATACATCACATTTTGCACGTGTAATAGTATCATACAAACATTAAGGTTTTATTAAGAAAAATAAAAAATTACAAATAAATATAGCAATATAAGGAAAAACCATTGAATAACAGTAAGTTAAGATATAATGTAAATTACATAAAAACTATATTTGGTATTATTTATTGGCAAAATAGACAGAAAAGAACCTAGAACCTAGAACCTAGAACCTAGAACCTAGAATCTAGAATCTAAAACCTAAAACCTAAAACCTAGAATCTAACTATAGATCTATCAGTAAGTTTTATTTTATTAGCTTTAAGTAAACCACCGACAGCTTTTTTGAAAACTTTCTTACTCACTCCAAAGTGACTTAAAATTAGCTCAGAAGAGGTTTTATCATGAAAAGGAATCATGCCAGCAGCTCTGGGGTGTTTAAGCTCAGTTAAGATTTGCATCTGTACCTGCTCGACTATATTTTTAATATTTGCCTGCATTTGCACGATAAGCATGGTGTGATCTTCTGTGTATCCTACGATTTTGCCAAAATGCATATCCCCAATTTCAGGTTGAATTGGTAAAGATTTAAAATCAAGTAAGCCTAAGTATTGGTCATCAACTAGAACAGTTATTTGTTTCTCAGTGATATCAATTGTTCGAATAAATGCATGTTGATCAATTTGGGAATAAGCTCGATCATATTCTTCTGATATTTCTTTAAATTTGGCGTTTGCACTTAATTGCTCAGTTTCTGGATCAAGAGTAATTTCAACTACTAATTTCTGATTTTTTTTTGGACTAAAGTTTAAATTTTCTCTTGGGATAGTTAGTTTCTCATGCCAGCGATTTTCTTCCCAGGTTGCGCTAACACTATCTTCATCTACTTGATCAATAATTACGGTGGCAAGCTCACCAATTAATGCAGGAGGAGCTTTTAAAGTAGCTTTTAGGTAATTATCTTTACTTCTATATATATATAAAGATAGATACTCTCCAACTTTTATGTTTTTAGCTAAATCCTCACCGAGCTCATATAGTGGCACTTTAAGAGTATTAAGCGAATGAAATGAATCTGAAAATAATGCATATTTGCTATCTTTTTTAAGAAGAATAAGACGATTTATTCTGCCAAGATGAAATTTGGGTTTGATCTTTTTATCTGAATTTTCTGAGTCTGTAGTTGGAGCATTTGACATATTTATAACCAGGATTATTCTATGGATAATTTGTGCTGGCGTATTTTATTCTAAAATTAGCTATAAGACAAACCTGGTTATATAATAACTACATGAAGAAATTTTTATTATTTGTTTTAGTTGGATTGATTTTTTCAAATACTATCTATGCTAAAACCAAATCTCCTAAGTTTATTATAGTTCTTGATCCTGGTCATGGCGGCAAAGACCCAGGTGCAATAAGCTTAAATAAAAAATTATTAGAAAAAAATATAACTCAACAGGTTGCCAATAGAATTAAGTTGTTAATAGATTTAATTCCTAATTTTAAAGCTATGCGAACCAGAACCTATGATAAGGCTATAAGTTTGGATCAACGAGTTGCTTTAGCCAGAAAATGGGATGCTAATTTATTTTTATCTATCCATGCTGATGCTGCTTTAAATGGTAAGCAAGTAAATGGAGTATCTGTTTATATTGCAAGAAACTCTAAAGCTATATCATCAAGGTTTTATTCTCAAAGAGTGGGTTATAGAATGAGCCCTGAGTTAAATTCGTTTAATTACTCTATGGCGAAAAATATTTTAAAAGAGCTTGATCAGGCTTTTCATGTGCATCAATCTAAAGTACAACGCGCAGGCTTCGCAGTTTTAAAGCAGCCGATTCCATCTGTATTACTAGAGCTAGGTTTTATGACAAACACACAAGAATCAAAGTTTCTTGCAGATAAAAACTATCAGAAACGCTTAGCTTGGGCAATATTTGATGGTTTGCAAGATACTTATAGTTTATATAGAAAGTCTGATTATTTTTCTGGAAATAAAAATCTTAACTATCCTAAATTGCCCAAATATTTGCAATATAAGGTTAAAAGAGGCGATAACTTAACTAATATTTCTAATAAGCTGCAATTAAGTTTAGGGCAGCTTAGATGTCTTATTAATAAAAAAGATGATTTTCTTAAAATTGGTCAGAAGATTTTGATTCCGTTGCAGGGTGTGCATAAGATTTGTTAAATATAATCTTGCTGTATTATCATGCTTTTTAATAATGGATCTATGATGTAATAAGTATTCGTGGTTAGGGACTCATCCTCAAATTTGGCAATAAGATCATTTTCTTGTAAATATTCTAAAGACCTAATAGCAGTTGCGCTAGATATATCATATGAAGATAAAAAACGCTGGCTAGTTAAGTTATTATCAATACCATTGGCAATTGCTACTAATATTTTTTTCTGATTTAAATTTAAATTTCTTATTTCTGCTAGTAGGTCTTTTCTTTTTCTAATTAATAATTCTTGCCAGATTATATTTACATCATTCACGCTAGGTAGATAATCTAAATAAAATAGCTTATTAGAAATTAAGTTAAAATAATACGGATGCAGCTCACTTAGTTCTATTATCTGATTTAAGGTGGGTTCTTCTAAGGCTTTTCCCCAGCGTTGTTTAGAAAATTCAGCTATAAAAGGTTTATAATCTCTTTGATGTATTCTATCTAGATATATTTCATCACAAAGTTTATATAACGGCTTAGATTTATTATTAAACATTGCTTTTAGCATATTGCGATTGCTTCCAGAGAAAATTATAGATAAGTTTTTAGTCTCTTGAGCAACATGTCTAATAGCTCCTTCTATACCTGATTCTGGTGAGATATTTTGTAACTCTTGAAATTCATCTAGCAAGAGTACAGCATTGATAGATTTTTTTTGAAGAATAGAATCAAGAATTTGTAACGCTTCTTTAATATTTTCTGTGGTGATTGATTTTTCAGTAGGTTCTAGTTTTATTTTTAAGCCACCTGGTCCAGCTTCAAATACAGGTTTTAAAGTTTTTAGGTAATTTTTTATAGTACTTAATATTTCTTCTGTGCTGCCTCTGGTTTGAGATATTAAAGAGCTGATTGCTTTTAAAATAACACTTTCAACTTGTTTTTCAGATGTTGTTAAGTATAAATCAACCTTTGCGCTAGGCAGATTTGCTTTTTCCATAGCTCGATATGCCAGGCTAGTTTTGCCGTATCTTCTTGGAGATAACAGTACGGTATGAACACATGAAAGGATATTGTTTACGAGCAGTTTTGTTTCACAAACTCTATTACAAAAATATTCTCCTGAAGCAATTCCTAAGGGGAATTTTATTTTTGTGTCGCTTGAGCTGGGTAGTTGATTTGTTATTGTCATTTTTAGATACACCATAATATTTTTTATCTAATTGCTTTTATATTGTATACCATCAACTCCAAAAAATGAAGTTCATCTTTTGGAGTTGAGAATATATTTTAAAAACCTGCTTGCAATATTCAAAATAAATCTAAATAATAAATTGCTTTAAATATTGCTTAAAATAGGTGTTATAAGTTTAATGAGTCAAACTTTAGATAAAAATAATAATACAAATAAAACTTTGGAAAATATAACTGGCACCGTGGAGCGAGTAACTTTTCATGCTGAAGATAGTGGTTTTTGTGTGTTGCGGGTAAATGTTAAAGGTCAGCGGGATTTAGTCACCGTGACAGGAGCGTTGCCAAGTATTCATGCTGGCGAGTGCGTAGATGCATCTGGCATTTGGAGTACTCATGGGCAATATGGATTGCAATTTAAAGCTAATACTTTACAAGTGTTAGAACCTACAACTCTAGCTGGCATAGAAAAATATTTAGCATCTGGCATGATAAAAGGTGTCGGGCCGGTTTATGCAAAAAAATTAGTTAGAAAATTTGGTGAGAAAATTCTTGAGATAATCGATGAGACGCCAAATAGATTATTAGAAATTGATGGTTTGGGGCCTAAAAGAGTTGAAAAAATAACCAAAGCTTGGTCAGATCAGCGCCAGGTTAGAAAAATAATGGTGTTTTTGCAATCATATGGAATAGGTACAGCCCGGGCCACGCGAATATATAAAAGATATGGGGATACTGCCATAGATCAAATAAAAGCTGATCCATACTGCCTAGCTAGGGATATTTGGGGGGTTGGCTTTAAAAGTGCTGACCAGTTAGCTATTAGGATGGGGGTAGATTTAAACTCACCCCAGCGTGCGCAAGCAGGTTTATATTTTGCGATGCAAGAGCACACCAATGATGGTCACTGCGCATGTTCAAAAGATGATTTAATAACTAAAGCTGAGAAGTTATTAAGTATCTCAAAAGATATTTTACAACAAGCCTTAGTTGAGGCTATTAGAAAACAAGATATTATCGCATTACCATTTGATGATGGTAAAAATTCTGTAGCTCTTGATAAAATTTATAATGCAGAGCAGCAAGTAGCATTGCATTTAACAAGATTATTAAAAGGCAAGTCTCCTAAGTTTTCTAATATGGATCTTGATGATGTTAATCATTGGATAGATAAAAACAGTGAGATTGAGCTATCTTCCGGGCAAAAAGATTCAATCATTCAAGCATTGAGCCAAAAGATTTTGTGTATAACCGGTGGGCCTGGAGTTGGTAAAACAACTGTAGTTCGGCAAATATTAAACCTAATAACTCAAAGGGGTGCGATGGTGCAATTATGTGCACCAACTGGAAGAGCTGCAAAAAGATTAGCTGAAAGTACAGGTTTGGAAGCTAAAACTATCCATAGATTATTAGAGTTTGACCCAACAAATGGCGGGTTTAAAAGAGGTCAAGATTTTCCGTTATTATGCGATTGCTTAATTTTAGATGAAGCTAGCATGTTAGATATTTGTTTGATGAATTCTTTGTTAAAAGCTATTGAAGATAATTGCGTTGTTATTTTTGTAGGAGATATTGATCAGCTGCCATCGGTTGGCCCTGGGGCTGTATTAGCTAATTTAATTGATTCTGAAGTTTTGTCTGTAGTTAGATTAACTCAGATTTTTAGGCAAGCTAAAAGCTCGCAGATTATTATAAATGCGCATAGAGTAAATGAAGGTTTGATGCCTAATATTTTAGATAAAGGTGTTAAATCTGATTTTTATGTTATTTATAAAAATGATGTAGAAAATATAGCAGATGCAATTGATACAATTATTTTAAATAAGATAGATAAGGTTTTTGGATTTGACCCTAGAACTCAGCTGCAAGTTTTAACTCCTATGACCAAAGGAGGTTTGGGTTCGCAAGCTTTAAATATTAGATTACAAAAATTATTAAATCCAAATAAAGATATTAAAGTCGAGCGTTTTGGCCAAAGCTTCTCTCCAGGAGATAAAGTAATTCAGACGGTTAATAATTATGATAAAAATATTTTTAATGGGGATATAGGAATAATTTCAAGAATAGACCCAGAAGAGGGTGTATGTGTAATAGAGTTCGATGGTTTAGAGATAAGTTATGAGCTAAGTGAGCTTGATGAAATTAAGCTTGCTTATGCTATTACTATTCATAAATCTCAAGGGTCGGAGTATTCTGTTGTTATAATTCCTATGGTTATGCAGCATTATACTTTGTTGCAGCGTAATTTAATTTATACAGCTATTACTCGCGGTAAATCTTTAGTTATTTTAATTGGGCAAAAAAAGGCTATTGGGATTGCGGTTAAAAGAGATGCGCAAATGCGTAGGTTAACTTACTTGGTTGAGTGGCTTAGGTTTTTGGGTGAAGGTTCTTAGTTTAAACTTTAAATAATATTGGTAGTTTTTTTGTGATTTTAATTTAATTAAAATCAAACTCAATTATTAGGGTCTTGAATATTATATTGATATTGCAAAGATTATTTAAAATTTACTATCATCTAAATACTAAAACGTAATAAAAGATAATCACGCCAATCTCACGAAAAAACTAGAAGATATACCAAAATTCCGGTATTTTATGATGAATAATTAGTTTTCTTATAATAATATTTATAAAGGTTTATTTATCATGGAATTTAAACGCTCACTAGGACCATTTGGTTTAATGTTCAGTGCCGTAAGTGGAATTATGGGTTCAGCTTGGTTATTTGGCCCGTATTTTGCAGCTAAGCTGGCGGGGCCTGCTAGTTTAATATCTTGGGTTGTAGGTGCCGTAATGATGATAATTATTGCGATGACTTTTGCTGAGTTAGTTTGTCTTACGCCAGTTCCTGGTGGTAATGCAAGGTTTATACAGTTTTCCCATGGTACTTTAACCAGCTTTATCTTTAGTTGGATGATGTGGCTAGGATATGCTGCCGTAGCTCCAGTTGAGACGATGGGCGTATTGCAATATTTATCGAGCGTGTATCCAATCTTAGTTTCGCAAAAGATGGGGGTTACGGTTTTGACTGGCGAAGGCTATATTGCTGCGGCTATTGTTTTATTTTTAATGTGTATTTTAAATTTTGCGAGCATAAAGTGGCTATCTAGATGGAATGCTGTAATAGTTTGGTTTAAAGTTTTTGTGCCAGTTATAGTAGCTGTTTGTTTAATTTATGCAGCATTTAATATTCATCATTTTCATAGCGTTGGCGGATTTATGCCAAATGGATTGCACGGGGTTGCTAGTGCAATATCTTATGGCGGGATTATCTTCTCTTTTGCAGGCTACGCACCTGCTATAGTTTTAGCAGGTGAGGCTAAAAATCCACAAAAGACTATACCGCTGGTATTAGTTGGGGCATTAGTAATTTGTTTATGTGTTTATTTTGTTTTAGAAGTGGCTTTTATTGGTAGCGTGCAACCTGATATGTTAATTCATGGTTGGAGTAAGTTACATTTTTTTGGAGATACCAGTCCTTTTGTGGGGCTGGCGCATTTGTATCATTTAGATGTTCTTAAAAAAATGATATTTACTATGGCAGTTCTAGCGCCACTTGGAACTGCGTTGATCTTTATCGCAACTAGTTCTCGATTTGCATTTGCGATGAGTCAAAATGGTTATTTCCCCAAGATATTTAAAAACTTAAATAAAAGCGGGGTGCCATACATAGCTGTTAGCTTAAATTTTGTAATTGGGATGTTATTGTTTTTCCCGTCTCCTGGGTGGCAAGGGATGGTAGGGTTTTTGGTTTCAGCTTTTGTATTGTGTTATGTAATAGGGCCTGTAGCTTTAATTTCACTAAGAACTATTTGGCCTGAGCAACAAAGGGATTTTAAATTACCATTTGCGCATGTTTGGTGTTTCTTAGCTTTTTATTTTAGTAATTTAATAATTTATTGGACTGGTTGGAGTATATTTAAACAAATGCTAATAGCTATTCTGGTAGGATTAGCTTTATTATTACTTTCTGTAGTTATCTCACGCAAAAGCTTTGAGGGGGTAAAGTTTAATATTAAAGAAGCTATTTGGGTGTTTGGATATTTAATGGGTATGGGAGTTATAACCTATCTTGGGGTTTTTTCTGGAGGAAATCACTTTTTATCTTTTGGCTGGGATGCTGTGGTTATAGCTATTTTTAGCGCTTTAATTTTATTTTGGGCTAGAATTAGTATTTTAAAAGGTGATGATATACCAGAGGTTCCAGATGTCGGAGGTGAGTAAGTTGGGTTTACAAAAAAACATCCATATTATTGGTATTTGCGGAACATTTATGGCAGGTGTTGCATCTTTGGCCAAATCTTTGGGCTATGCGGTAACAGGGTGTGATAGGGATATATATCCTCCTATGAGTACTTACTTGCAATCACAAGGTATAGATATAATTAAAGGTTTTGACGCAAGTCAGCTGAAAGATTTAAGCAAAAATACTTTAATAATAATAGGTAATATTGCAAAAAGAGGGATGCCAATAGTAGAGGAGTTATTAAATAATAAATCCAAATATAATTATACTTCAGGGCCTGATTGGCTAAGAGAAAATATCTTAAAAAATAAAAAAGTAATAGCAGTAGCTGGTACCCATGGCAAAACTAGTACATCGAGCATGCTAGCTTGGATTTTAACTAAGTTAGGGTTAAATCCTGGTTTTTTTATAGGAGGTATTCCTAAAAATTTTGGGCATCCGGTAGCTTTAGGGTGTGATAATGGCTATTTTGTAATCGAGGCCGATGAATATGACACAGCCTTTTTTGATAAGCGCGCCAAACTAGTACATTATTTTCCTGATATTTTTATTTTAAATAATCTTGAATATGATCATGCCGATATTTATGAAAACTTAGATGCGATCAAAAAACAGGTTCATCATGGCGTAAGGTTAGTTCCAGAAAATGGCAAAGTTATTTTGCCAAATGATGATGCCAATCTAAAAGATGTTTTAGATATGGGAGTTTTTTGTAAGAAATCTTATTTTAAAGTTCTAGATAATATAGATTTATCTAATCTATCTAATCTATCTAATATAGATAAGCTTGATTGGAGTATTAGAGCAATAGGCAATAATAAATTTAATATTTATAATTATGGAAAAATAATAGCTACTGGCTCGTGGGATTTAAAAGGCAGATACAACTTACATAATGCACTAGCTGCTATAATTGCCGCATGTGAGTGTTATAATGATATAAATGGTGAAAAAGTTAAAGTCACAGCGCAAGAAGCAGTTGATGCTTTATTTGATTTTAAAGGAGTTAAACGCAGGTGCGAGTGTATTTATGATGATGGCAAAGTTAAAATATATGATGATTTTGCGCATCATCCTACAGCTGTTAAAGAGGCTTTATTAGGCTTTAAATCTTGCCCGGATAATCTAAATAACAAATCAAGATTAGTCGCTATGCTTGAGCCTAGATCAAATACTATGCGTATGAATATTCATCAGGATAATTTAGTAGATGCTCTTAAGTTAGCTGATCTAGTTTATGTTTATATTCCAAAAGATTTAGATTGGAATAGTGAGGCTTTATTAAATGGATTAGATAATTGTTATTGTTTTAGAGATACCCAAAAGATGCTGGAGCATTATATAGGTGAGCTTCAAGATAATGATGAGTGTGTGATTATGTCCAATGGTGGGTTTGATGGGGTACATGGTAAATTAATTAATTCTTTGAGTTGTAAATCCAAAGCTTAAAACATGTAATATTTGCAATGAAAAAGCAAATATAACACAAAAATTCTTACTTTGGTGCAAGTATTCTGCTATAGTTGCAATGTCATAGCAAATATGGCATGTTTTTTTTAAAGGGTTGTAAAATGCATTATATAAACAGAAAAATAGAAAGTTCTATTTTGGAATATCTTAAAATATTCCCAGTCTTGGGAGTGACGGGGCCGAGGCAGTCTGGGAAGTCTACGGTATTAAAATATCTATTAGAAAAAGATTATGAGTATGTAACATTTGATGACCCGAAGCTTATTTCTTTTTTCCAGGATGATCCTGAGCTCTTTTTTAAAAGATATGCAAAGCATATTATTTTTGATGAGGTACAAAAAGTTCCTGAATTATTTAATTATATAAAATTAAAAGTTGATAATAACCGTAGTGAAATGGGGCAGTTTATATTAACAGGCTCGAGTCAATTTAGTTTGTTAAAACAAATAACAGAAAGTTTAGCTGGGCGCATAGGGTTATTGAGTGTTCTGCCTTTTGACTCACAGGAAATTCCGCCAGCTTATCAAACTCAAAGTGTTTACAGTGGATCTTATCCAGAGCTAATAGAAAAGCATTATCAGTATAACCAGCAGTGGATGTCTAGTTATATAAATACTTATATAGAAAGAGATGTTAGAACTTTAAATAATGTCGGAGATTTGCGTGAGTTTAGAAGATTATTAAATTTGCTAGCCACTCGAGTAGGAACTTTATTAAACTTATCGGAACTTGCAAATGATTTAGGGGTTGCGGTAAATACAATTAAGCGGTGGATTTCTGTTTTAGAGGCATCATATATTGTTTTTTTATTGCCGCCATTTTATCAAAATTTAGGCAAAAGGCTTATTAAATCTCCAAAGATTTATTTTTATGATACGGGAATAGTTTCATATTTGAGTGGAATTGAGACAGAAAAACAATTTGAACAAGGTCCGATGGCAGGTAATTTATTTGAAAATTTTGTTGTTTCTGATATTTACAAACAAATAAAACACAATGATAACAGAGCTCAGTTATATTATTTTAGAACGCACTTAAAGCAAGAGGTTGACTTAATAATAGATTACAAAACACATCAAGATTGGTTGGAAATCAAAAAATCTGGAACCTTTAGTTTAAAAATGATTAAGCATATTAAAAGGCTTTTTGTAGATGCTGGTAATAAAGATAATAAATTAAGAGGATATTTAGTTTATCGCGGTGATGAGTTTATTATCTCAGATGAAATTAAGGCTTTAAATTATTTGGTTTTTTTACAAGAAGTATTTAATCTAAAGTAAATATAAAGTTTTTTAGAGAGTAGGTTAATATAGTGTGTAATTTAAAAAAATATCCAGTTGCTATAAGTGGCTTAGCACTAGGTTTAGCCAGTATTGGGGTTTGCTGGAATTTGATTTTCCCAACTATTGGCTTTGTAGTTTATATAGTTTTATTATCTATATCTTTAATTTTATGTTTGCCAGTTTGGCTTAAGATTATATTTTACCCTAAATCATTAATATCTGGGTTAAAAGATCCTATAACTATTACCGCTTTGGCGACTCTTACAATGTTAGGTATGATTTATAGTGATGTAATAGCCTATGGCAGTGTAGGGCTAGCTGGAGTTTGTTGGGCAGTAATGGTGATATTACATTTATTGTTATTGGCCGCATTTTTTTATTTTCATATTTTTAGAAGAAAGTTAGAAGAATATATATCAGCTTGGTTTGTTCCAGCTGTTGGCGCTGGGTTAGGGTGCTCAGCTATTACATCAATAAATTATACGAAGGTAAGTTATGCAATTTTATGGATAGTGTCTGTGTTATTTATAGCTTTACTATTCGCTTTGTTATTAAGATTTGTCTTTTGCAAAAAATTACAAAGATCCAAAGCGCCAACACTTGCGGTATTTGCAGCGCCAGCTAGTATTTGTTTAAGTGGGTATTTAACAATTTCTAATAATCCAAGTGTTGTGATAACTTTGTTTTTCGCAAGCTTTTCTCTTGTTTTAGTAACTTTTGTATATTTTTGTATTTTCTCGATAATAATAAAAGATAAGTTTACCCCGCTTTTCTCATGCTTTACTTTCCCTTTGGCTATTAGTACGTTGGCATGTTTTAAGTTTAGTAATTGGGTATCTGAATATTTAAGTATAAGCTGGGGATGTGCTTTTTATATAATAGCTTTAATTGAGCTTACAATTAGCTCTATTGTTATTTTATATGTATTAGGATGTTATATTTTTTACTATAATAAACTCACAGATTAGAATTAGTTTATTAGATTATATTGGATTAGATAGGCGCAAAATACAAATGCATAAATTATCTGAATTAACAAATATACAAAAAACCAGCTTATTTAATAGCTTACGAGTAAGTTTCACGCATCACTCTAGCGCTATTGAAGGAATCACTTTAACTTATGGCGAAACCAAAAGGCTACTTGAGACAGGAATTAGCGCTGATAGTAAACCTATGCATGAGCAATTAGTGGTTTTAGGTTTTGCGGATTGTTTTGATTTTGTATTAAGAGAAGCGGCAAATGTAACCAAAAACTTGGATACAAACTTAATAAAAGATATGCATGCTATTTTGTTTGAGAAAGCTTTAAAAGTAACTCCTGAGAGGATAGACAAACCAGTTGGAGCTTGGAGGCTAGATGAAAGATTTATAAAAGGTGTTGATATTAAGTTAACTCCTCCCAATCTTATAGATCAAGATCTTAATAATTTATTATATCAATCTAAAATATCTTCATTAAATGATATAGCCAAATTTCATATTGATTTTGAGCTGATACACCCATTTGCTGATGGCAATGGACGGGTTGGAAGGCTTATTACTACTTATCAAGCCATTCAAAATGATATAGTGCCGCCTTTAATTTTGGATGATCATAGAAAAGAGTATTTAGATGCTTTAGGCGATGCAGATAAGCTGGAAGCTTTTTTGGATAAAGCAATAGATGAAAGTATGAAATTAGTAATTACTTAATATAAGCGTGAGACTATAAATGCAATATCCAAAGTCAATTCAAGAGTTAATTCAGGCATTTAGTCGGTTGCCATCGATTGGTGAGCGCTCAGCTGCCAGATTATGCATGCATTTATTAGAAAAAGATCGAAATGCAGGTTTTAAGTTGGCAGACAAACTAAAACAAGCCATGCAAAATATATCGCATTGTTCTAAGTGTTTTAATTTTTGCGAAGGAGATTTATGCCAGATTTGTAAAAGTACAAATCGAGATGCTAGCAAGTTATGTATAGTTTCTATGCCGATGGATGTTTTATCTTTAGAGCAAACGGGAAATTATAAAGGCCATTATTTTGTTTTAATGGGGGTGCTATCTCCTTTAGATGGTGTAGGTCCTTCTGATTTGCATTTTGATGATCTAGAAAAAAGATTAGAAGATGATGCAATAGATGAAGTTATTTTGGCAATTTCACCTACTCCTGAAGGAGATGCTACTTGTCATTATGTTAATCAGTTAGCGCAAGATAAATCTAAAAACGTAACCAGAATTAGTTATGGAATCCCATTTGGTGGAAGTTTAGATTATACGGATGTACATACTTTATCGCATGCAATGCAAACTCGGATGGATTTTGCTTAAGGTAAAAAATTTATAAAACTCCCCCTTGAAATAAATTATTTCATCTCCATATATATATTGAAGGCAAATTAATTTTCAAACTTAATATATATGGAGTATTTAAATGATGGCAAAAGAAAAAAGTAAAGCAGCAGATAAAGCAGCAGATAAAGCAGCAGATAAAGCAGCAAAAAAAGAAACTTTAGGCTTTCAAACTGAAGTTACCCAATTATTAGACCTAATGGTCCATTCACTTTATTCTCACAAAGAAATTTTCTTAAGAGAGTTAATTTCAAATGCATCGGATGCTGCGGATAAATTAAGATTTGAAGCTATTAATAACTCTAAGTTATTAAAAGATGATCCTGAAATTAATATCCATATTGATATTGATGAAAAAGCTAAAACTCTGACTATTAGAGATAATGGTATTGGTATGAATCGAGATGAGATTATTGAAAACTTAGGAACTATTGCTAAAAGTGGAACTAAAAAGTTTGTTGAGTCTTTAACTGGAGACCAAGGCAAAGATTCTCAATTAATTGGTAAGTTCGGTGTTGGTTTTTATTCAGTATTTATGGTTGCTAAAAAAGTTGTAGTTACAAGTTTGCGAGCAGGTGATAAACCTGAAGAAGCTGTTAGATGGGAATCTAAAGGTGATGGTAAATATACAATTGAGAATGTTACCAAAGAAGGTAGAGGGGCTGAAATCACAATTTACTTAAAAGATGATCAAAAAGAATATCTTGATGCTTTTGGTGTAAGGCAAGTTGTGACTAAATATTCAGATCATATTGCTTTACCTATTTATATGAAAGAGATGTCATCTCCAGCAGCTGATGATAAAGACAATAAAAAACCAGAAGAGCTAGGATATGAAACGGTTAATACTGCCAAAGCTTTATGGGCTAGACCTAAAGCTGATATTACAGATGAAGAATATAAAGAGTTTTATAAAAGCTTTTCTTATGATTACCAAGACCCAATGGATTGGATGCACAGCAAAGTTGAGGGTAACCAAGAGTATACATCTTTATTTTATATACCATCAGTTGCCCCATTTGATTTATATGACAGAGAGCAAAAGAAGGGAATAAAACTTTATATTAATAGAGTGTTTATTATGGATAATGCCGATGTTATGCCAGCGTATCTACGCTTTATTAAAGGTGTTTTAGATTCAAGTGATTTACCATTAAACGTGTCTCGTGAAATCTTACAAAATAATAAGGTTGTAGAGAAAATAAAATCAGCTAGCGTTAAAAAAGTATTAACAAAGCTTGAGAGAACTGCTAAAAACGATCCAGAAGTTTACCAAAAGTTCTGGAGTACTTTTGGTAATGTTATCAAAGAAGGCCCAGGTGAAGATACAGATAATAAAGATAAGCTTGCTAAGTTGTTAAGATTCTCAAGCACGCATACTGATGCCAAAGAGCAAGTGGTCTCACTAGAAGATTATGTCTCTCGTATGAAAGATGATCAAAAAGTTATTTATTATGTTATCGCTGAAAACTTCCAAGCTGCAAAAAGCTCACCACATTTAGAAATATTCCGTAAAAAAGGTGTTGAAGTTTTATTAATGTCAGATCGAGTAGATGAATGGTTAACTTCTCATCTAAGTGAGTTTGATGGCAAGCAGTTTAAATCAATTTCAAAAGGTGATGTTGAGCTTGATGATGTAACGGATGAAAAAGCTAAGAAGAAGCAAGAAAAAACTCAAAAAGACTTCGAAGGTGTTCTAAAACAGATGAAAGAAGTTTTAGGAGATAAAGTCAAAGAAGTTAAAGTTACTAATAGATTAACTGATTCACCTTGTTGTGTTGTAGCTGAAGATAATGATATGAGTATGCATCTTCAAAGAATGATGGCTCAAGCAGGCCAACCCGCGATGATGGCAGGTAAGCCTATATTTGAAGTTAACCCTAAGCATAAGTTGGTTAAACAACTTAAAGATCAACAAGATGATAAAATGTTCTCTGAGTGGACTTATCTATTGTTTGATCAGGCTTTACTGGCAGAAGCAGGGCAGTTAGAAGACCCAGCAGCTTTTGTTAAGCGGGTAAACAAATTGCTTATGGGTTAGATTTCAAAAGCCCCTTGTTGAATATACCCAGATAATCGTATACGCTTCAGCTATAGATAAACCATTTCAATTTATCGATTTTTACAAATCGATACGTGCTGTGCACGAGGTTGCTTCGACGTAGTCTCGCAAAGACTGCGGTCGGTATTTTGATTTGTTTTGACTATATGAATTTAAAACTTTAAATTTTTAGTTGGAGCGTTTTTTTATGAGTAAATTTCCTGTACCAAAGGACTTAAGATACTCCGAGCGCCATGAGTGGGCGAGACATACAGCAGATGGAAATTATAAAACAGGATTAACCCCATTTGCATTGGATTTACTAGGTGAGCTAGTGTATTTAGAACTTCCCCAGGTTGGCGAAGCATTTAATGCCAATGATCCAATTGGTATAGTTGAGGCGGTGAAAGCTGCTACCGATATCTTCACGCCTATATCTGGTAAAATAATAGCAGTAAATGAAGATTTAATATCTGATCCTAAAATAATTGAGCAAGACCCATATGAAAATGGCTGGTTGCTAGAATTCTCAGCAGATGATGGGTCTGATAAATCTTTTTCTGACTTAATGAATTCTGAAAAATATGATGCTTGTATTAATCAATAAGTTTTAGATAATTTTAGATAAATAGGGAAAGATATATGAGCGACGGTTCAAACAAAAAAGATTTTTGGATATGTCCATCAATTTTATCAGCAGATTTCGCGCATTTAGCCGATGATGTTAATGCGGTTTTAGCAGCTGGAGCTGATAGAATTCATATAGATGTTATGGATAATCATTATGTGCCTAATTTAACTTTTGGGCCTTTAGTTTGTCATGCTTTGCGCAAAGCTGGAATAAATGCTCCTATAGATGTGCATTTAATGATTGAGCCAGTTGATGATCTCATACCAAAATTTATTGAAGCAGGAGCTGATTGTATAGTTTTTCACCCTGAAGCAAGCAAGCATGTTGATAGAAGTTTGCGTTTAATAAAAGAATCTGGGGTAAAAGCAGGTTTAGCACTTAACCCTGCAACATCTGAGCATGTGTTAGATAATGTTTTGGGTTTAATAGATAGAGTCTTGGTTATGACGGTTAATCCAGGTTTTGGTGGCCAAAAATTTATAAATACAATGGCTAAAAAAATCAAAGCTATTAAATCTATTATTGATACTGGTAATCATGATATTAGATTAGAAGTTGATGGCGGGGTTAGTGTAGATAATATTAGGTCTTTGGCTGATATAGGGGTTGATACTTTTGTTGCGGGATCTGCCATTTTTAATCAGCCAGATTATGCAAAGGTTATATCAAAAATGCGGGAAAATTTAGCATAATAAATAATAGAATTATTTGGATAAATTTTGAGTGATTTTTCTTTAATAAGAATACTAGAGGTAGGCATTGGCGGTGCTTTGGGGTGTTTGTTGAGGTTTGTTTTAGTTTATCTGGTGCAGTATTTAGTTGATAAAAAAGATACTGATATTCTTTCATTCCCGCATCATACTTTATTAGTAAATGTCCTAGGTTGTTTTATAATGGGGCTTTTGAGTGTAATTCTCGTGCATCCATCACCTCTTGCATCAACTGCTTTAGATGCATTTTTTCTTATAGGATTTTGTGGTGGTTTAACAACTTTTTCAAGTTTTATGTTAGATACGGTTAATCACTTTCGGGTGCGACAGTATTTTTATGTTATAGGATATCTAATTATTACGGTATGTTTTTGCCTTGTTGCTGATTTTATAGGCAGAGTTTTAGCGCATCATTGGTTTGTATAATTTACTCACCTTACGCAGAAACATACCCAAAGCAGTCGTTGCGAGACTACGTCGAAGCAATCCCGGGTGTAGTGCGAAGCACGTAGCCCGTATCGATTTGTAAAAATCGATAAAAAATAAGTAGGTAATAAGAGTAATTTATATTTGATTTTGTTAGGTTTTTTTATGGAATCTGTTAGAGAAGAGGGTAAGTCTAAAAATTTTATTCAAAACTCAATAGCTGTACTAATTGGTGGGTTTATTGGTTGTAATATAAGGTATTTCTTGTCTATATGGGTGCATCAACCGCATATACAAGCATTTCATGGCTATAATTTTGCTAAGTTCCCATTGGCTATTTTTGTTATAAATATGCTGGGTTGTTTTATAATTGGGTTTTTGCAAGTTTGTTTTAAAAAAATTAAAGAAGCTGAAAGTACTAAAATGTTTAATTTATTAGAATCTTTAATATTAGTAGGGTTATTAGGTGGTTTGACTACCGTATCTAGTTTTATTTTAGATACGGTTAATTTATTTGAGGCTGGTTATTTATTTATAGGTTTAATAAATGTTTTTTCTAGTGTTATTTTTGGATTTGTCTTTTGCTTAATAGGAGTTTATTTGGCAAGAAGAGTAATTTAAGACAAATTTTAGGCAAAAAGAAACCCGCCTGGGGTTGGAGGGGTAGGCGGGTTTGATCGGTATATTGACTGTAAAGAGATTTAGAAATTAAGCTTCAGCTTTATCTAGTTCTTTTTTGTCAATGTAGTTATATAAAGTTTGAGCATGACAACCAATTAATTTGGCAATCGATGCTTTAGATATATGAAGATCTAAATATCTTTGTATATCTTTCAGGTGCTTATCCAACTTTAATTCTTTGTTTTTGCGACCTTTAGGGCGACCTAAAGGAGCATTTGTATGACGACGACGACCAACTCTATCAGTCATCTTTAATACAACAAATTCACTTTCAACGTGCTGAAGAAGGCGTAAAAATTGAGTTGTATCTGTTGTTGCGCCACCTTCAAATTTTTCATCATACTTAGCTACATATAAAACAACTTTTTTTGCAGTAGTAAGATTTAATACATCAATCACTTCTAAAGTTGATCTTCCTAAATCCATAGCATCATAAACTACTACAGTTTGGTTTTCTTGAGCACTCTCAAGAATATCTAATATAGGATTTTTTTGATCAACACTTTTTCTATATTTACTAAATTGTTCACCAATAACTAAGTCTTTATCTTTGATAAAGCTTGCTAGAATAGTGTTAACTTCGCTAGAATCTTCTGTTGTTGTTAAGCTTAAAGCTATATTGTTCATACCAATACCCTTAATTTTTATTGAAAAACCATTCTATATGTTGGTTTTTAAGTTTAATATTAAATTATGTGTATATTATGATAAATTTTTTGGTATATTTCTAGGGAATATGTCTATTTATTTTGTAGGAAATTGACTATTTTTTACAAAATATCGTAACATTAATGTTATTTTGGGTATTTCTAGGTGTTTAAAACACTAGTATAATTAGTTTTATTCTAGTTTTAAGACTGGCGAGAAACTCGCTTTCTATCTGTCTCATATAATAATTTTTTTCGAAGACGAATCGATTTTGGAGTTATTTCAACTAATTCATCATTGTTTATAACTGCAATGTTTTGTTCTAAAGAGAAACTTAGAGGTGTTGTTAATACTATATTCTCATCAGTACCAGCTGCACGGATGTTAGTTAGTTGTTTTGCTTTTGTAGGATTAACTACTAGGTCATTATTTCTTGAGTGAATTCCAATTAACATACCTTCATATACTTCTTCGCCATGAGATACTATAAGTTGGCCTCTCTCTTGTAGGTTAAATAATGAATAACCTAGAGCTTTACCATTAAATCCTGAGATAAGCACTCCTTTAGTTCTATTTGCGGCCGCTTTTTTAGTTACAGGTCCAAAGTGATCAAATATATGGCTCATAAGGCCTGTGCCTTTGGTAAGACTTAAAAATTCAGTATGAAAACCTATTAAGCTTTTAGCGGGAATCACATACTCTAGGTTTATACGGCCTTTGTTATCAGGCATCATGTTTTTAAGATCGCCATCTCTTTCACCTAGGATTTCCATAATCACACCTTGGTTATCAGTTTCGATATCAAGCTGGCAATATTCATAAGGCTCACACATTTGTCCATCGACTTCTTTAGTAATAACTTCAGGTCTTGATACTGCAAGCTCAAAGCCTTCACGGCGCATTTGTTCAATTAGTATAGATAAATGTAACTCACCACGTCCTGATACTTTGAATTTGTCGGCATCATCGGTCTCTTCGACTCTAAGCGCTACGTTGTGTACTAGCTCTTTTTCTAAGCGAGCTTTAATATGGCGTGAGGTTATATATTTTCCTTCTTTGCCGGCAAAAGGGGAAGTGTTAACTTGGAATGTCATGGTTACTGTTGGCTCATCAATGCTTAAAGAAGGCAGGGCTTCAATATGATTAAGCTCACAGATTGTATCTGAGATATTTAAATTTTCTATTCCAGTTATACAAACTATGTCACCGGCTGTCGCTTGTTCAATTTCTTTTCGCTCTAAGCCTAGATGTCCATAAATTTGTAAGATCTTGCCTTGTTTTGTCTTTCCATCTTTATCTATTATATGTACGGGTTTATTGTTTCCTATTTTACCTCTAGTTACACGCCCAAGGCCAATAGTTCCTAGGTAGTTTGAGTGGTCCAGTGCGCTTATTTGCATCTGAAAAGGGCCGTCTATATTAACATCTGGTGCAGATACGCTATTTATTATAGTTTCAAATAAAGGTTTCATGTCTTTTGCGGGGTCATCTAAATCATGCATGCAATAACCATTTATTGCAGATGCATAAATAATAGGAAAATCTAGTTGCTCATCAGTTGCATTTAAATTTACGAATAAATCAAATACTTGATCGACTACCCAGTCTGCCCGAGCTCCAACTCGATCAACTTTATTTATAACGACAATAGGTTTTAGACCTTGCGCAAATGCTTTTTGTGTAACGAACCTTGTTTGCGGCATGGGGCCATCAACGGCATCTACTAGCAATAACACAGAATCTACCATGGATAACACACGCTCAACTTCCCCGCCAAAATCTGCATGTCCTGGGGTATCTACTATATTAATAAAGTAATTTTGCCAGTGAATTGCGGTATTTTTTGCTAAAATAGTTATACCACGCTCTCTTTCTAACTCATTTGAGTCCATAACTCTCTCAACTGAGTCTCCTCTAGTTTTTAGCGTACCAGATTGTCTTAGTAGCTGGTCTACTAGAGTAGTTTTTCCATGATCAACGTGAGCTATAATTGCAATGTTGCGGCGCATTTGCAGGTTAGTATTTGAGTTTTGTGTGTTCTCTGACATTAGAGATCCTTTCCTTATAAGTTAAAAAGAGAAATTGTATCCTATTTTAATTATATATCAAATATTTTTATTAGCGGATTGTTATCCTTCCCAATAAGTTCGAAGGTATTGTCTTTACACAACCTTTACATTTCCTTAAGGTTTCCTTAATGTTCGTCAACTAACTTTCAAATATAAGATAAAAAATATTTTAATTTGAGAGTGGTTTAGTGAGTACAATTCTTAAGCAAATGGCGGCAGTTGATAAATTTTCATCTCAACTTAAAGCTTTAAAAGGATTTGTTAGAGAGCATAATGTAGCTAGTTCTGAAGGTAGTTCTCCTGTTGGTCTAAATTTGTCTGATAGCACTTCTTCTGATGAAGATGGGAGTTCTCTAAGAGCATTAGCTTTACCCAAAAGATCTAGAAGTTCAAGTTTTGGTTCTAATTCCACTAGCATACAAGAAGTTATAGGAGAGCTTAATAAGCTTATAGAGCAATTAGATAGTCTTAATATTTTAGGTGAAGATGAAAGTCGTATATATAAAGCTAATCAAGATAGTCTAGGATCTAAAGATAGTGTTAAAAGGCGTTTTGAAGAAGTTAAATTTAAACCTGCGCTTACAAGGTATAGGTCTTTAGATGATCTTAAGCAGTTTAAGCCTAGTTTATTAGATGAAAAATATGAAATAGATCAAGAAGTAGGGAAAACTGTAGATCAACATAATGCCTATGTAGAAAGTGTAAAAAGGGAATATAAAGATAAAGTAGATACTTTAATTAGGGATATAGAGTCTGTTCAGGTGAAGTTGGGAGATTTGTCTGATATTAAGGTTGATGGAGGTGAGATTAATGAAATATTTAATACTCTAGACTTTGAGGATATGCAATCTTGTGGGGTTTTTGATAGTCAAACGCTTGCTGGTTTGAAGATGGCTTCAATAAGGAAGAAAAGATCGGTATCTTTTAGTAGTTTTTTCGAGCCTTCTAATAATAATCAAGCTTCTAGCCTTAATATTAATGGATCTGGTAGTTCTGGGAGTTTAACTGGGTATTGTGAGTTAATGCCTGAGCATAATAAGCAGGACCAAATTAAAAAGAACTTTAACGGCTGGCTTTATGTTATAGAAGTAAAGTTGCAGTTACAAAAAGAAGAGCTTTTGCGTCTTAGCGCTTTTATTGATAGAGCTAGTGGGAGTGAGCTTTTTAGCAAATCTAAAGTTGCTGGTAAGTTAGAGGGTATAAAGAATGCACTAAACTCTATTTGCAAAGCATTTAAGGGTATTTTAAGCCATTTAATGGCGAAATATAGGTTTAAATTCAAGATGAAGGAAAAGCCTTTTGCATTTTATGGAACTAAAGTTGAGGATTTAAGTAAAGCAGAGAGCCTTTTGCAGGTTGGTGCTTGATTTATACGTGAGTTCAGAGTAACAGAATCCGGTATTGTTTCGTGAGTATCTTTTAAGAAGAAAGTAAGATTCCTACCCAAAAGTAAG
>CAJQSL010000006.1 GCA_905612315.1 uncultured Francisellaceae bacterium | reverse complement strand
GTACAAAACAAAAAAAATATAGTTCCGACTTTAAAACCAAAGTGGTTTTGGAGGTCCTGGAAGGTGACTGCACATTAAATCAAATATGCTCCAAATATACTTTGGTCCCAAAAAGCGTGCGGCAGTGGAAAAAGATTTTTATTGAAAATGCCAGTTTAGCATTCAATATAGACACGGCCACCGCAGAATCAAAGGCAAAACTGGCAGCAAAACAAAAAGAAGTTGACGAGCTGCACCGCCAACTTGGCAAGCGCACAGCAGAACTGGAGTGGGCATCAAAAAAGTTAAGCTGCTTGGATTATGACATTAAAAAAGTCCTTATAGATTCCAAGCAAGTTAAAATTTCAATTATAAGGCAATGTGAATTATGTGATTTCAATCGAAGCAATTATTACTACAAAATCACTAAGGCGCATGAAGAAAAGTCTGAGATCTTGCGTGCTATTGACGATATTTATGAGGAAATCCCGTTTTATGGATATCGCAAAGTACACCAGAAGTTACTGGAATTCGGGGTTAAGATTGGGGTTAATAGAGTAAGAAAATACATGAAAGAGCTTGGTTTGAAGGTGATTTACCCGACTGCAAAAGTCAAAACCACTATTTCTCACCCAGCTCATAAAAAATATCCATATTTACTTCGAGATCTAAAAATTATACGAGCTAATCAAGTTTGGAGTACAGATATCACGTATCTTAAAGTACCCGGTGGATTTATTTATTTGGCTGCGGTAATTGACTGGTATTCTAAAAAAATATTGTCATATAAAATCTCCAATACCATGGGTTCCAAGCTGGTTACGGATGTGCTGAATGACGCTCTAGCGCGACACGGCACGCCCGAAATATTTAATACTGATCAAGGCAGCCAATACACTTCGATGGATCATGTTAATATTTTATTAAAAAATGGAATTAAAGTGTCGATGGATGGCAAGGGTCGCGCGACTGATAATATCGCAATTGAAAGGTTTTGGCGCAGTGCGAAATATGAAAATCTTTACATCCAGGAATTCAAATCTATAAGAGAGATTAAGACTTCCGTTAATAAATATATAGAATTTTATAATTCTCAGAGATTTCACCAAACCCACAATTACCGAAAGCCAAATGAGGTTTACAATGATAGTATTTGTGAAGAATTAAGGAGGGCTGCCTAGGAGAAAGTAAAAGGGAACTACTTGGTTAAATTAGCTGTCTGGCTAGTTGGTTGCACTATACTACCCCAAGAGCTCCGTGACATCTTGCTCCGGCAATACCTGCACTTGGGACGACGGGACCTGACACGGCGCAGCGGTCCCTGCGGCAACAGCGCCCGGCAATGGGACCGGTGCATCATGGATCCAGGCATAAACAAGAGTACCGCTGTTCTGACCGCTGAAAACGCCGGATATGTCGTAGCCTGCCTGATCCAATTTAGCGACATAGTGAAGTCACCTACCATGGGGGTCCAGTATAGCTGCACAACGCCCAGCACAACCAGCGATATGACCTGCACGTAACTGGCGCATAATCACAGAGACTTTAGTGCCAAAGTCGGCTAATCAATAAGCAGGGTGGGTTCAAACTACTTTGACCACACGGGCCTAAACGGAGCAAGAATATTCATAATATACCTCCAATAGGCCCCCAGTTGAAGGCGTTTGGTAAATGATATGTGAAAACTTATTGCCTCCGGATGCCCCCATCCCAGCCTTCCCCCACGGGGGGAAGGGGCTTTTCTTTTGGTATTTCTTGCCCCACGGGGGGAGGAGTTCCCTAATCGCAGTCGTTGCGAACGAGCCGAAGGCGATTGTGGCAATCTCCTACCAATTGCAACTGACGGTGTTGTGGTAACTCCCCTTCCCCCGTGGGGGAAGGCTGGGATGGGGGCATCCAGACTGCAAAAAATAAAAAATAAACCATAAAACATAAAACATAAAACAAAAAAACCAACCAACTATACTAGAAACAACGCCATTCAAAAACTTATATTAAGTTTTGAAATATGATGAACCACAAAAACATAAAATTATATTTAAACAAAAGATTTTGCGCACGCATGATCCAGCGTGTCTATTGGCTTTATGAGCAACAAGCGGCATATGGCGAGAAATTCGTCAGTCGTTTGAATAGATATGTTAAAAATTGGATTAGGTGGGCGAAAGCCGGTGTTAGGAAGGTTTACCTGCCTAATACCATTCTCACTCTCATTAACTGTAAATTAAACTGTAAATTAAATTTAAATAACATAACCCTCCGTCCTTCATGTGGAGCTAAAATACTTATCAGTAATGATTAGTGTTTGGTTTGATGTGGTCGATGGGGTGTTTATATATTCAGGAGTCTTAAACATGCACATTCGTCGCCTCGTACTCGCCTCAGGGACCATCCTCGCATTTGTACTACCAACACCAAACGCCCTACCATCAGAATGCAGCGAATGCCCCACCATCGAATGCCCGGGGACCGGTATTTGCGTTACGAAAAACTGGATTGGAATGACGGTAGAAAAAGGCGCAAATGGCACAGGGGCGTGCGTATTCACAGTTGGCGACTTTGCTACGGGTTCATATGCCCTAACATTAAGTCTGACTTGCGACGCCGAGCGCGGCACCGCAACGTCCACAATTAACTTCCCGACGGAAATAGACGCGAAAAAGTGTAATAAGGACTGGAAAATAGTGAACGCCAACGCATCCAGCGGAGCCCCTACGTTCCCAATAACATTTACGGTCCCGGGCTCATGCATCCCCGGTGAGCGCTCCGAAGCCTACCTTGCGAATCAGATTCCGAACCCTTGCAATACCCTAAGCAAATACGCCGACGTGGACTGGATTATACAGCCCACACCGAACAGATCCTATCTTGAAAGTTCGTGCACCATGCGCCCATTCACATAAAAATACTGCCAATCATTGAACAGATCCGATCTTGAAAGTTCGTGCACCATGCGCTAAAACATGCAAGGGGCGCACCCTCGGGTGGAGCGCGAAGCGCGGACCCCGGACTTCTTCGCCGTAGGCTCGCAAAGACGGCAGGAGTGGCTCGCAAAGACTGCAGTGGGGTTGCATCAAAGTAGGCTCGCAAAGACGGCAGGAGTGGCTCCCAAAGACTCCACTGGGGTTGCATCAAAGTAGCTTCGCAAAGACTGCAGCAGTGACTCCTCCACCCGTGGGGGAATGTTGGGATCTACTCTGCACACACATCTTTGGAGAAACAAAAAAACCCAAGCTGTCGTTGCGAGGAACGAAGTGACGTGGCAATCTCCTTCCAATTGCTGCGACTATAGTTATATTAAATCAACAGCAGTTATGTAGGAGATTGCCACACTCGCCTTCGGCTCGTTCGCAACGACGCGGATTTATGGGCCGCCCCTTGCTCCCGTGGGGGAAGGTTGGGATGGGGGCATCCAAACTGCTACTGCTTTAAATTGATTTAAACCAGCTCATATAACTTCTCAACCGCATTATTTTCTGCCATGGCAAATTTGCGTGCCTTTTCAGACATATTACATAAATCAAAAGGCTTATTAACCCAATTTTTTAAATAATCTACTAAAACATCAGGGTTATTTAAAAAATCTTTCTCTTCTATACAAACAGCAGCACCAGATATAACCAATGGCAATGCATTGTGAAATTGATGATTATCCAATGCATGCGGATATGGTATGAAAATAGCTGGCAAGCCAAAATGCGTTACTTCTGAGACACTTAAAGCCCCGGATCTACAAATAATCGCATCTGCCCAAAGGTAAGCTTCATCCATTTTTTCAATAAATTCACAAAGCTTAATATTTTTTAGATCTTTGTTTTTAAAACTGTTTTCATAGGCTATTTTAGTTTCATGAAAACTTAAAGCTCCTGTTTGGTGCCAAATATTTATATTTTTTAGATTAGAAACTTTGCTAAAAACATCAGGTAAGTTTAAATTTAAGTTTTTAGCACCCAATGATCCACCGATGATTAACAAATTAAGATTGTTTTCTTTGTTATTTTTATTGTTTTTATTGTTTTTATTATTTTTATTTTTGGCAGCTTGAATTAAATCTTCTCGTAAAGGATTACCTATATGATAAGAAGTTTTTTTATATTTATAGTTAAATACGTCTTTATAGGCTGATGTATGAAAGCTTGCCCATCTAGCTAATAACCTATTTGCCCTACCCAAAATAGCATTTTGCTCGTGCAAGATTAAAGGCGTTTTGGTAAGTTTTGCAGCAATTCCACCTGGCACTGTGCTATAGCCACCGAAGCTTATGACTATATCTGGTTTAACTTTTTTAAATATTTTTCTTGTGATTCTAATATTATTTAGCAAGCTAAAGGGTAGTTTAATAAGGTTAATTAGTTTTTTAAACTTATTACCTCTTAAGCCTTCAAAGGGAATAGCATAAAAATCTATAGCATGTTTTTGCGTTATTTTTTTCTCTAAACCCCGGAATGTTCCGATCCAATGAATCGAGTGGTCTTTTTGTTGACAGTGTCTTGCAAATGCTTCAGCAGGGAAAATATGTCCGCCAGTTCCACCTGATAGAATTAAGATCTTTTTGCGATTTGTCATAATTAAACCTGTTTTTTAAGATTTATTATTTTTACACCTCAAGTGTAGCAGTCTCTTTTTCTTTTTTATATCTTGAAATTGCTTGTTTAAGTTGCTGGTTTGGACGCAAAGTTTTATCGTTAAGAATAACCCCTGTAGCGGGGTCGGTGTCATGGCTTTTTAGCCAGATGGAGATGTTTCTTTTCTCATAGCTATGGCCATATTGAGTTAAGTTTGGGTTTTTCATTAACTCTTGGCTTATTGGGCATAAGAATTCATGGGGGTGATTAGGCTCTTTGTCACCTTCTTTTTCATCTGTATCATCAGACATTAAAACAGAATCATCATCACCACTTCTTGCTTTTATAAAAGCTAAGTATTCAGGACTTTCAGCATCCAATAGCTGTGAGATTAATTCTAAATTACAAAGATATTGGGTAATTTGTTCTTTGATTTCATTTTTTCTAGAAGCTCTTAGTACCCCAGATTTAAAGCTTAATTGATTTAATAGGTTACGCATTTGTGCAGATCTTAATTGCTGAGAACTCTTTGCTAGGTGTATTAAAAAACCAGTTTGTTGCGTTACTTTTTGTTTGATAGCGCTAAGGGGGCTTAGTCTAGTCATAAATTGCAGCCACAGGGTGAGGTTATACAAATGATGCGGAAGTGTCGTTATAATTGCTACTGCCATAGTAAATTGTCTATGAGGATATAGGAGTAACTGCTCAAAATCTTCATCATTTGAATCAGAGCCATCATCTATAGCTAAATAACCTGGCTCTTCTAAATATTCTTTATGCCTTTGATCAAAAAGGGATTTTTCTGTTTTTAATAGATTTTCTATTTTTATTATTTGTTCGCGAAAGTGAAGCATGTGGGTAATCATATTTGCACTCTTTTTCTTGTTTTTTGTTTTTTTAGAGTACATCTGATTTTTGATATATGGAAGTGGATTGAGTTAACCTATCAATATTTAGGCATATCTTAGCTTTTAAATAGATGCTTTTGATATTGACAGAATTTCTTTAACTCTTATGATTGAGCTTTCTAATAATAATAATAATTGAAGGAGTGTTAAAAATGAGTTGTGCATGTAGTTTTTTAGGTTGTCTTAAATCTCTAAAAAAACCCCAAGAACAGAATCAAAATAGGAATCCTTTATTAGCAGTTAACGCTATTGAGATTTCGGTTGATGCCACGAACCTTATAGCAGTTGCTGGTGAGCAAAGTGGTGAAGAAAGTATTGAAAATGCAGTAGATGATAGGACAGTAGATGTTTCAGCTTTAGAACAGCAGCAAAGGGATGAGTTGTTTGCAAAAAGAGATGACAGCGAGTCTAGTCCTATATTACAAAGAACTATGCTGGCACCATCTGCGCCACCAGCACCAGCAGATTTTGTTGCGCAAAGTGCAGCTGGTGTTGTTGCACAAGCAGTACCTGTAAATCCTGCTAGTTTAGCCGCACAAGAAGAAAGTAAAGACGCATCTACAGAACAAGGATCAACGGAGCAAGAGCCAACTGCAGGAGCTGGAGCATCTTTAAGATCTTCTGAAATTCCTCCTGGGCCTCCTTCACCTTTAGCTAGGGTTAATGGTTTTAAAAATAGAGCCGATGCCAGACTAGCTGGGGTTTTTGTTCCTCGTGGAAAAAGACCGGATACGCCTATTTATAAATTTCCTAATCAAGATGGTGATGATAGTTCTAGCAGGCAGGGTGAGTTTGATACATTGAAGGGCATGCCTTTTGCTGAAGTTGAAGCTACATTTTAGACTGGATTCCCCCATCCTAACCTTCCCCCACAGGGGGAAGGGACTCCCTCAGTCGCAACGCCTAGCGCTACTTAGTCTCAGTAACTTTCTTTAAATTATCCGGATTATCCGGATCAAACCCCCGCTTCACAGCTAAAGAATTCACCATCGCATAGAATGCTTGAATAATCATAATAGGGTCGGTTAATGGGTGGATGCTCGCTGGCAGGGCGATATTTAGCTTAGATGTTTGCTTATCTATAAGTTTTTTAACTTCTTTTTCTTCTATATTTTCTGGATATAAAACAATTGTTTGCGCGCCAAGATCAGTCATCTTTTTAGCTAGCTCTAAATTCCCAGCTAGAGATTCATCTTTTTGGATAAATTGTAGAGTTGAAAAACCTGATTTAACAAGAGCAAATGGCCCATGTAAAACTTCTGCGCTACTAAAGGGTTCTGCTTGAATGCAGGCAGTTTCTTTAAATTTAAGAGCCGCTTCTTGAGCAATTGGGAAACATACGCCTCTTGCAATTACAAACATATGCATCGTATCTAGAAGCGCCTTAATAACAGGACTAAAATCTATATTTAGAGTTTGTTTTAATTGAGCCTCTAAATTATCAAGCGCGGATTCTAATAAATTATCCGAATTATATATTGCTATAAATTGTAAAAGAGCACTTAGAGTACACATATAGCTTTTAGTAGCGGCAACAGCTTTTTCTTCACCTGCTCGAAGAGGAATTACAAATTCTGCAAGATTAGCCAAAGGAGAATCTTCTGTATTAACTAAAGCAAGGGTGATCGCGCCTTTCTCTCTAGCATCTTGCATGACATGACAAATATCAGGGCTTTTGCCTGATTGAGATATGCCAATTACTAACATGTTTTCTAAATTAAGATCACTATTGTAAATTGTATGTACTGATGGAGCGCTAGATGCTGTTACAATTCCTAGTTGAGTTTCAATGAGATATTTCGCAAAATTTGCTGCATGATCTGAGCTGCCGCGGGCAATAGTTACAGCTGCAATTGGATTCTTTTCTTTTATTTTTATGGTAATATCTTTAATTAAATCTTTATTAGAAATTAACTGTTTAGCAATTAAATCAGCTGCTGATATAGTCTCTTGAGCCATTATGTTATTTGGTAAGCCGTATGGCATGTTCGCTCATCCTTTTTATTTATTATTGTTATTTTAGTTTATTTTATATATTTAAATTAGATAATTAGTTTTAAATTGCTACGATGGCAATTAGTGCGTAAAATAACACATTAAAATAGCTTAAGTTTTAATAATTTATGGAAGTAAATAATATATGTCATTTTTAAAAAATTTGTTCGGTAGCAGAAACCAGAGAATTCTTAACAGGCTAGACAAAAGGGTTGAGAACATTAATCGTTTTGAGACGAAGTATAAAGTTCTTACTGATATGCAGCTTAAAGCTAAAACCGAAAGTTTCAAACAGAAACTAGCCGATGGCGTAACTCTTGATAAAATTTTGGAAGAAGCTTTTGCTTGCGTGCGCGAAGCATCAGTTAGGGTGTTTGAGATGCGCCATTTTGATGTGCAATTAATTGGGGGTATGGTTTTGCATTCTGGCCAAGTTGCAGAGATGTGCACCGGTGAAGGTAAAACATTGGCTGCAACCTTGCCCATTTATTTAAATGCGTTAACGGGTAAAGGCGTTCACCTTGTTACAGTTAATGATTATTTAGCCAAGCGTGATGGCGAGTTAATGGGTCAGCTGTATGGGTTTTTAGGTTTAAGTGTTGGAGTTATTGTAGCTGGCATGGACCCTACCGATAGAAAAAAAGCTTATGAAGCGGATATCACTTATGGCACAAATAATGAGTTTGGGTTTGATTATCTTCGAGATAACATGGCATTTTCTAAAGAAGAGCAGGTACAACGCCCGTTAAATTATGCCATCGTGGATGAGGTCGACTCAATCTTAATTGATGAAGCTAGAACTCCTTTAATTATTTCCGGGGAGGCTGAAGGAGGCGGTGAGTTATATCTTAAGCTAAATAATTTAATACCAGGTTTGGAGTTAAGTGACAAAGAGCCTGAACATGGCCCATTGGCAGATAATATAGATATAAAAGGTGATTATTATTTAGATTTAAAAAGCAAGCAGGCTTATTTAACTGATGATGGGCATCAAAAGGTTGAAGATTGGATGCTAAAAAATGGAGTTTTACAAGAAGGACAAAGTTTATATGCTTCAGCTAATATTAACTTGATGCATTATTTTAATGCGGCTTTAAGAGCGCATACTTTATATAGGAAAGATGTGGATTATATGGTTAGCAATGGCCAAATTATGATCGTAGATGAGCATACGGGGCGCGCTATGGAAGGTCGCAGGTGGTCTGATGGGCTGCATCAAGCGATGGAAGCAAAAGAAGGGGTTGAGATTCAAAAAGAAAATCAAACCATGGCATCTATTACTTATCAGAATTATTTCAGATTATATGAAAAACTCTCTGGTATGACAGGTACAGCAGATACAGAAGCTTTCGAGTTGCACCAAACATATGGTTTAGAAGTGGTTGTTATTCCAACTAATAAACCTCTTATTCGAAAAGATAATTCTGACCTGGTTTATATGACTGAGCAAGAAAAGTTTAACGCTATAATAGAAGAGATAAAACTTTGCCATGACAAAAAACAGCCAATATTAGTTGGCACAGCATCTATTGATACTTCAGAGAGGCTATCCTCTTTATTGAAAAAATCCAAAATAAAGCACGAAGTTTTAAATGCCAAGCAGCATCAAAGAGAAGCAGATATCATAGCTCAAGCAGGAAGTCCTGGGCAAATAACAATTGCTACTAATATGGCGGGTCGTGGTACTGATATAGTTCTAGGTGGCAGTTGGCAAGCTGAAATTGATGCATTAGAAAAACCAACTGATGCAAAAACAAGAAAGATTAAAGATGCTTGGCAAAAACGCCACAATGAAGTTCTAGAAGCTGGAGGCTTAATTATTATTGGTTCAGAGCGGCATGAATCAAGGCGGATTGATAATCAGTTAAGAGGGCGAGCTGGTAGGCAGGGTGACCCTGGTGCTAGTAGATTTTTCTTATCTCTTGATGATCAATTGGTCAAGATTTTCGCATCAGAGCGGATGATAGCTTTAATGCGCCGGTTAAATATTGGCGAGGGCGAAGCAATTGAGTCGCGCATGGTATCAAATGCAATAGCCAAAGCGCAGAAAAAAGTTGAGCAGCACTATTTTGATATGCGTAAACAACTTTTGGAATATGATAATGTTGCAAATGATCAAAGAACTGTAGTTTATGATCAACGTAATAAGTTATTAGGTTCTGATGATGTGTCGTCGGTATTAAGCGGCTTTTATGAAGATGTGGTTACCGACCTTATGAACAAATATGTGCCAATAAATAGCTTATTCGAGCAGTGGGATCTAGAGGGTTTAACAAGTGTTTTATCTAGAGATTTTGACTGTAATTTTGATATTGAAAAACTTCTAAAAGATGAGCCAAATATAGATGAGAAGCAGTTGTATGAGGCTGTTTTAGCTAAGTTACAAGATGAGCACGAGCAAAAACGGGCTATGGCCGAAGAATCCACTTTTGCTCAATATGAGAAGGTTGTTATTTTACATAGTTTAGATTCAACCTGGCGAGAGCATTTAGCGCAGATGGATTATTTACGCTCAAGCATTGGTCTTAGGGGCTATGCGCAAAAAGATCCAAAGCAAGAATATAAAAAAGAAGCATTTAGATTGTTTGAGCAGATGCTCTCACTCTTTAAATATGATGTTATCTCAACATTAGGCAAGCTTAAAAAAGAGCAAATCGCACCGCAGCAGGCAGAAAGTCAATGGCGCGGGGAGATCAGTGATATAAATTACCAGCATCAATCAGATTTGAGCATGGGAGAAGGTGGGGTGAATTCAGAAAACAACGCTGGGGGTGCTGTGGCAGCTGGAGTTGATGATCCCAAGCCTTTTGTTCGAGAAGGTGTGAAGGTTGGGCGTAATGATTCTTGCCCATGTGGTTCAGGTAAAAAGTACAAGCAGTGTCACGGGAAGATTACCTAAGGCTGATTTTGACATGACAAAATGGCATGAACACACAAACCAAAAGGATCTACAAGATTCAATAAGTTATTTTAAAGATAACAATAATATTTTGCATATTTGGAAATTAAAATTTTCAAATAAGCTTACTGAGGCTCAATTTAAAAAAGGTTTAAGTGTTTTATCTGAGCCTGAGAGAACCAAAGCTTTAAGATATAAATTTCGGCACTTGCAGGAAAAATATATCCAAGCGCAGTATCATCTTAGGTATTTGCTGGGGCTTTATTTAGATATTACGCCGGATAAAGTTGAGTTTGTTTTAGGAGATCACGGCAAGCCATATTTAAAAAATAATTTTGATGAGCTTGATTTTAAATTGCAATTTAATATCTCTCATTCCAAAGATTATTCTATATTTGCTTTTACAAAAGATAGAGAAATTGGGGTTGATATCGAAAAAATAGATGAAAAACCATATTTAGAGTTAGCAGATCGGTTTTTTAGTAAGAAAGAGCAAGAATTATTACATACTAACGATACAGACATGCAAGCTGTGAAATTAGGTTTTTTCAGATTATGGACTCGAAAAGAGGCATATTTGAAGGCAATTGGTTTAGGTTTGTATTATCCCCTTGATGCTTTTAGTGTAAATATAGCGGACGAGCCTAAGTTTTTAGATGAAGAAGTTGCAGCCAAGTGGAGTTTAGGAAGTTTTTCTATCGATTCTGGAGAAAAAGTAGGTGGTGAAGATGAAAAGGCAATTAATTATTGTGGTTGCTGGGTTATAGAAAATTGCAAAAAAACTACTGCTGCTATTAAAAACATAAGAAATAGTTTGTTAAAAATTGAGAACCTGCTATAACTGCGCATTAGAGTGAGTTTTATTTAGATAAAGCAAATTACAATATATACAGTCGTGGTTGCGAGAATGTTTTGATGCAATTATCGTGCTCGGCACGTATCTATTTGTAAAATTAGGATTAGATCTATATGCGTTTAATAGCTAATTTAAACCAGGAGTTACATAATGACTGAAAGCAATACTGACACAAAATCTTTTAATACTTTTACGCAAAAAGCTCTTGATGCAGCTCCAAGTCTAGCTAGCCCGGCTAAGATTAATTTAAGTTTTATTTCACAAGCTTTTAGCTTACGTAAAGGTCTTAGTTGGTCAACGTTTATTGCTTTTATTCTTTTGTTTTTCTGGATATCCGTTATTGGATTGATTTTATTCGCAGGTTTTTTTGGTATTTTTGGGGCTAAGATTATAACAGTGCTTAACGAGTTTGTGCACCCAGGTGGAACTGAATCAATGGTGGCATCCTTTTCCGAAGAAGTCGTATTTTATGTGTGTGGAACCCTTGTGTCATTATTTGGCATTGGTTATGCTTGGCGCGTTCATGTTGGCATGAAGAAAAAGTTCTCCGCTACAATTCCATCTTACGGCCTATTTTTAAAAATACTTTGGCCCCTGGTTTTATGCACAATCGTATTTACCATTGCATTCATATCTTTGAGCATGTTAATTAATATGGGCATAGTGATGTCCTTTGTGCACTTATCTGGAGGCGCTGCAAGTCATAAATCCACAAACATGATGGGTTATCTTGTGCAGTTTAGTGCTTTTATAGAGGCTATTTGTTATTGGCTATTTCAGTCTTTTGTTTTCTATCTTGTATTTAAACGTTATAAGCAAGGCAAACTAGGTGAAGTAATTGAGCCTTTCTTTAAATCTTTTTACTTAAGCTTTAAGCCATTTTTTAAACAGTGCTTACGCTTTTTAGTTACTGTTGCGATCTTTTATCTAATAATTATCTTGCCACTTCTTCTTGTTAAGCCCTTGTTTAGTGGTTTTGGAATTGATATTCAAAAGAAAGTAATGATGATCGGTTCATTGGTCTATTTGTTTTTAGTTCCTTGGATTATGACAACTTATTTTAATTTATATTTCTTAATGTTTAACTCGATTGAAAATTATAAATCAGGCCCAAGGCTTTCTAGGGCGCAAAGGAAAGCGCAAAAGGCGGAGGCTAAAGCTCTAAAGTCAGTTTCTAAGTCTAAATCAGGAGCTAAGCCAAAAGCTAAAGCTCGTAAAACTACTGATAAGAAGCCAGTGGTTTCTACTGCGGCTCCAAAAAAAGTATCTAAGAAAAAGCCTGAATCTAAAGTTCATGCAAAGCTTAATGCGGGTTCTTCTTCTAAGAAGTAGTTAAAAAGTCTTTGCGAGGAACGAAGTTTAGATGCAGTCTCCTACCCAATTGCAACTAACGTAATAATATCAATTTCAGGCCGGAGATTGCCACACTCGCCTATGGCTCGTTCGCAACGACAATATAAAAGTCTTTGCGAGGAACGAAGTGACGCGGCAATCTCCTTCCCAGCTGCATTCATAACTAGGCAAAATCAAATGAAAGGCCTATCCTATATATAAACCATAACCTATAAAGTTTAAGTTTATATTTTTATGTCCGTTAGAAGTTTGGTCGCATTTATACCTGCAACTATAATATCAATCATAATAATAGTTATTATGGCAATTTATACAAAGAGCGCTTTAAGCATTTATTATGTGCTTATTTTAGCAGCTTTGGAGTTGGCTTTAAGCTTTGATAATGCAGTTGTTAATGCCAGAGTCTTAAATAAACTTACCCCAATTTGGCAAAACCTATTTTTATGGGTAGGTTTACCTATTGCCGTATTTGGTATGAGATTTTTATTTCCGCTTATTTTAGTTTATTTTACAACTGATTTATCCTTTAGTGCGGTAGCCCACAAAGCATTATATTACCCAGATGAATACACTCAGTCTTTAAATCTTGGCATGCCATTAATCGGGGCTTTTGGTGCATGTTTTTTATTTATGGTATTTGTAAGTTTTTTACTTGAGCCGCATACAAATCATTGGCTAAAATTTTTAGAGCAAAGTTTTTGGATTAAGGCTTTGCGAAAATATTTTTGGTCCCCAATTGTAATTGGAATGATAGTTTGTTTAATAATTTGGTTAATATCATATTTAGTTTATGCTAGATCAGACATAGCACTAAGCGCCCTTTTTGGGCTTATAGCACATCAAATCTTGCATTTGTTAAATATGTATCTAGGGCGGGAGAAAAGCTCTAAAAACACATTTGCTAGTGGTTTAATAGGTTTTTGTTATTTAGAAGTTTTGGATGCCTCATTTAGTTTTGATGGGGTTTTAGGTGCTTTTGCAATAACCCAAGATATTTTAATTATCTTTGCAGGCTTAGGTATAGGCGCTTTGTATGTAAGGTCCATGACAATTTATTTAGTTAGACATAAAGTTTTAGCAAAATTTAAATATCTAGAACACGGCGCGCATTATGCCATAGGGTTCTTGGCAATAATGCTATTTATTAAAATTTTTGGACATATCCCAGAATGGATTATAGCAACTGGCTCTATTGGTATAGTTATTTTATCTGTTTTGCCGCGAGGCGCAAATTCAAAGAGAAGCTAAGGCATGGATTTTTGGAGTTGCTATATCCTTTTTATCTGCTAAAATGGATATAGCAACTCCATTTTTCTGGAAAATTCATGACTAATAATATTAAAAGAGCATTTAAACTAGACTCTAGCAATAGTTTTATTTTTGGGCCTAGAGGTACAGGTAAGTCAACACTATTGAAGGCGCACTGGAAAGATAAGGCATTATTTATTGATTTACTTAATCCACAAGTTTGGCGACAGTACCAGGCCAGGCCTGAGTATTTATATGATATTGTTAAGGCAAGCGAGCATAAAGTAGTTATTATAGATGAGGTGCAAAGGCTTCCAGTTTTGCTTAGTATTGTGCATGACCTTATTGAGCAAAAACTTGGCATACAGTTTATATTGACAGGATCTAGCTGCAGGAAGCTTAAAGCAACAGGAGTTAATTTACTTGCCGGAAGAGCAATAGAAAATCATTTGCATCCATTTATTGCATCAGAGTTGCGAGATAAGTTTGATCTTGACGATGCACTTGCTTATGGGTTACTTCCATTGGTTTATGACAGCAAAAACAAGGAAAAAACCTTAAAAACATATATTAGCTTATATCTGCGCGAAGAAGTACAGGCGGAAGGTTTAGTCAGAAATATTGGTAATTTTGCAAGGTTTTTAGAGGTTATTTGTTTTTCTCATGGAGGCCAGCTTAATTGTTGTAATATAGCCCGCGAGTGTCAGGTTTCGCGTAAATTAATAGAGGGATATGTTGATGTTTTAAAAGACTTATTGCTTGGCTATACTCTTCCGGTTTTTACTTATAGAGCAAAAAGAAAAACCAGGTCACACCCTAAGTTTTATTATTTTGATGCAGGTGTTTATAGGGCTTTACGTGTCACAGGTCCTTTAGATAGTGAGTCAGAGCTTAATGGGCCAGGTTTAGAGGGTTTAGTCTTACAACACTTAAAAGCATGGAATGATTATAGGTCTGAGCCTTATAAGGTTTATTATTGGAGGACGACTTATGGGGTGGAGGTCGATTTCATTCTGTATGGATCTGAAGGTTTTTATGCTATTGAAGTTAAAAATAACAAGCTAGTACATAATAAAGATCTAAAAGGTCTTAAGAGTTTTTGTGAAGATTATCCAGAAGCTAAACCAATTTTGTTATATCGAGGAAAGGATACTCTAAATATGTCAGGCGTGCTGTGTATGCCGGTAGAAAAGTTTTTATTAAGTTTAAATACTAATAGCTCAAAAATTATCTGAACTTTACTAACGTACGCTAGTTCGACGTAACAGAATCGGATGCTGTTGAGTGGGTATCTTTTCTTAAGAAAGCAAGAAGCCTACCCAAAGGAAAAATAATCACCCACCACAGTCGTTGCGAACGAGCCGCAAGGCGAGTGTGGCAATCTCCTACAAAACTGCTGTTGATTTAGACGATTTATTTAGTTAGACATAAAGTTTTAGCAAAATTTAAATATTTAGAGCACGGCGCGCATTATGCGATAGGATTTTTGGCGATAATGCTGTTTATTAAGATTTTTGGGCATATCCCAGAATGGATTATAGCAACTGGCTCTATTGGTATAGTTATTTTGTCGGTTTTGCCAAGGGGTGGAAGTTCAGGGAAAGATTGAGTTTTGTTATCTCCTTTTTTTTTGGAAACCAATAAAAAGCTATGCCAATAATTGGTTGCCAAAAAGTGGAAACCAATACCTGGAAACCAATACCTGGAAACCAATACCTGGAAACCAATTATTGATAACCACACAAAAATCTTCATACTGAAGAAAACCCCCACCGCAGTCTTTGCGAGCCTACGGCGAAGCAATCTCGGGTGGAGCGCGTAAGCGCGGACCCCG
>CAJQSL010000005.1 GCA_905612315.1 uncultured Francisellaceae bacterium | reverse complement strand
TTGATATTAAATAGACTTCATTTAATGTAAAACCAAATTGTAATACTAAAAATCGTGACATGTTTTAAATAAAAACCAATCTGACATAATTCTTTATCTAGAGGATTATGTCATGTCTTATTTATCTTATCGCAAAGCAATTATAATTTTTATAATGAGTGTATTTATAATATCTATGCTTATTTTAAGATTTGATTTTTTATATCAAAAGTATAAAAAAAGTAAGACTTTTATTACTAGGCCAATAGTAACAGAAGTAGAAGGTGAAGTGATTGGCCTGCCGGATTATCATTTGTCTAAGTTTTCGGGAAGATCAGTTGAGCATTTTTATCTTAAAACTAAAGATGGGGTGTTGCGGCTTAATTGGTATAACCCTCCTAAATCAATAGGGGAAAATAGTGATTATATTTTTCACTCAGGTAATAGATTAAAACTATGGGTGAAACTTAAACCTCTGCATGCTTTAACAAACCCTGGTTTAGCAAATCATGTTTTACTGTGGCGCTTACAAGGAATAATTGCTGGTGGTTATGTTTTGAGTAAACAGCCGACCCACAACGCAGTCGTTGCGAGCAACGCAGTTGCGTGGCAATCTCCATCAGGCCATGTACACAGCTCCCACAACGCAGTCGTTGCGAGCAACGCAGTTGCGTGGCAATCTCCATCAGGCCATGTACACATCTCCCACAACGCAGTTGCGTGGCAATCTCCTGCCAGTAACACTGGATCAATCCGAGAAAAGATAAAACAAAAAATTATAAATTTATCTAACAAATCCAATCTAGAGCCAAACTCAAATCTAAACTTCACAAGATTTATCTTAGCATTAAGCATTGGGGATACTGCAAAAATCACAAATGCAGATAGAGAAATCCTGCAAAAAAATGGGGTGAGTCACCTACTTGCAATATCCGGAATGCATATAGGGTTAGTAGCGTTATTAGTCGGCGGTTTTTTTAGAATTATATTCGCCTGTACTAATTTGGCTATAAGATATCCTGCGCAAAAGGTAGGTTGGATATTCGCGATTATCGCAGCATCTTTTTATGGGTATATTTCAGGTTGGTCGGTATCGAGTATTCGTTCTGTTATTATGCTAATTGTTTTTGGGGGCAGTGTAATATTAAGCTTGCGATCCAATCTTTTGGATAGATTATTTATAGCTTTTTTATTAGTAATTTTTATTCTGCCTGAAAGTGTATTAATGCCAGGGTTTTGGTTATCTTTCGGGGCCGTTTTTATTCTATGCACAAAGTTTAGTCCTTTTGGTTTTTGGCAGAAGATTGCATCACTACTTTGTTTTTTGAAAAAAATATTTTTTGGTCGTTGCGAGGAACGAAGTGACAAAGCAATCTCCTGCCAATTGCAGCTAGGGTGGGTAAAATCTGCTTCGGGTGGGAGATTGCCACGTCGGCTAAAAGCCTCCTCGCAACGACTTAGATGTTTTTTCCCTTATTTCATATTCAAAAAAGTTTTTTATTACACATCCAAGCTAGCGCAAATCTTACTACCAAAACCCTTATATTACACATCCCAACTAGCGCAAATCTTACTACTAAAACCCTTATATTACACATCCAAGCTAGCGCAAATCTTACTACCAAAACCCTTATATTACACATCTAAGCTAGCGCAAATCTTACTACAAAAACCCTTATCCTACACATCCAAGCTAGCGCAAACCTTACTACCAAAACCCTTATATTACACATCTCAACTAGCACAAATGCAATTAAAACTAATGCTAGGCTTGCTTCCGATAACACTTTATTTTTTCGGCCAATATACTTTTATCTCGATAATCTCAAATCTTATAGCCGTTCCAGTGGTGAGCTTTATAATTTTGCCATTAATTTTAACAGGAGTTTGCTTTTTATTTATCTTACCCAATTTTGCATATAACTTATTACTTCTAGCAGATAAGTTATTTGGATTTTTATGGCAAATTTTAATTAATCTATCTCAATTATCCAAATTTTCTTTATTCGGGTTTATAGCCAAACCAAGCTTTTTATTTATGCTAATTGGTATTTTAGGTGTGATATTAATTTTTAGAAAAAATGATTTCAAATTTAAAATATTAGGAGTGATCTTAATAATCACCATGCTTTGTTATAAGCCGCTTGCATTAGCGACTCCTTATGGAAAAGTTAAAATGCAGGTTTTAGATGTTGGGCAGGGGTTGAGTGTAGTAATTTTTACCAAAAACCATGTGCTAGTTTATGATACTGGAGCGCATTTTTTAGATAGTTATGATGCGGGTTTTTCTGTATTAGTTCCATATTTAAGAGCAATGGGCGTTGGTAAGATAGATTGGGTTGTAATAAGTCATGGAGATAATGATCATATAGGTGGCTTCTCATCTTTAGATAAATATTTTAAGCCGCATAAAATTTATACAAGTTTTGATAAATTAATTAAGAATAATAAGTATGCTGCAAAATGTGAAGATGGATATAGTTGGAGTGTTGATGGAGTTAATTTTAAAATTATGCAAGCTAATAAGATAAAACATAAATCCAGATCGAAACATAAATCCAGATCAAAACATAAATCCAGAACTAAATATACAGGTAAGGCAAATCAAAATACCGACCGCAGTCATTGCGAGACTACGTCGAAGCAATCCCGTGCGCAGTGCAAAGCACGGAGTACGTATCGATTTGTAAAAATCGATAAATCAAAGCTTAAACCAAAAATATCCCGCAATAACAGATCTTGTGTTTTAAAAATCACAGATAAAGCTAATAAGAGCATTTTGTTAACTGGAGATATCGAAAAACCGGCTGAAGAGAGTTTAATTTCTCAATATGGTAAAGAGTTAAGATCAGATGTGTTAGTAGCGCCGCATCATGGCTCTAAAACGTCATCATCATATGATTGGATAAAAGAAGTAAGCCCAAAGCTAGTTATATTTGCAACCGGGTTTTTTAATAAGTTTGGCTTCCCACATCAAGTTGTGATAGATCGATATAAATCCATCGGGTCAAAACTTTATGATGTGGGAGTGCTTGGGGGTTTTAGTTACAAAGACTATTTAGAGTAGAAATCCAATTCCAATTATTTTTAGAATCATAATTAATATCCCAAGTCATAAGCCCGCCAAATCTTTCATCCTGAAGCACAGGCCCGTTTGCAAGATCTTCTCTTATGTCATTTGGGTCACTAAGACCTGATCCAGCACTTGATGTTGCCGGCTCGCCGATAACAATTTTAGTTTCAGCTGGAATGAAATCTTTTAAAGGGCCAAAGCTTGCAGTTATAAATCCTCTATCAGTATCAAATTTTCCATCAAATTTAGCACCGCCAAATTGATTATATTCTTGAATAAATAAAGCATTAAATTTAACTTTATTTAGGAAGTCTTGATTCCAGATAGATCTTGGCTCCAAAGAAGCAGGTCCGCCATAGCCGCCACCGATTTGAGGTGCGCCAGTTATAATCACACTTGGCATTTTGGATCTAAGTGAGCTTACCATTAATGCAATCTGATCTGAGGTAACACCAGCTGGTATGGTTTCTAAATCTAAATCAATACCATCTAGGTTATGATCTTGTAAAAATGTTGCAATGTTTTCACCTAGTTTAGAAAAATCTGTATTGGCTGTAGGGTTAAAAGTATTATTTTGGCCTCCTACAGAAATTAATGCTATTTTGCCAGCAGCTTTCGTATTATTTATTTGATCTTGAATTGAAGCATCGGTAATTGTTCCATAAGATGCTTGATCGTTATCTATTGATGCAAATGAAAAAACAAGAACATTGTAGCCATTGTTAAGAGCATCGCTAACAATAGCTGTGTTGTTATCTTGCCAGCCTTCAACATAGCCTACTAAATATTTTGCAGGTAAAGTTGCTGCAGTTGCGCTTGTTGCAAGCAGGGTGCTTGCTAAGATTGATGTAGCTAAGCTTAATAGATTTTTTTGAAACTTATTTCTGATTTTAATTTTCATCTTCATTTTTATCTTCCTTTTTATAATTTATTATTATTTGGAAGAATAAGTTTTGTGGATTTGTTATATTATGTAAAGACTAAAAAAAACCTAATGTTATTTGAGATAAGATAAATTAATCTTCTAATTTATCCTCTAATTTATCTTCAAGAGACTTAAAATCCCAATGATTTTGATCCATCAGCTGACTAGGCTGGATGCTGCCTAGGGCATGTAATATGTTGCTGGTTATTGTAGGGTTTTCAGCGGCTAAATCATTTATTAATCTTTTAGTTTGAGCGCGCTTTAAATTTTTTTGTGAACCACATAAAGTACATGGAATAATCGGAAATCCTTTGGCAATAGCAAAACTTGCAATATCTTTTTCCTGACAATAAACCAATGGGCGGATGATAATGTTTTTCTTATCATCAGTTAATAATTTAGGTGGCATAGATTTTATTTGCCCATTATATAAAATGGACATTAGCAAACTTGTGTTTAAATCATCCCGGTGATGCCCTAGTGCAATCTTATCAAACTTATGGTCTTTGGCGTATCTGTAGATAATCCCGCGCCTAAGTCTTGAGCATAAAGAGCAATAAGTTTTAGTTTCAGGGATTTTATCAGTAACTATAGAATAAGTGTCTTCAGTTAAAATTTCATAATCTATTTTATTATCTTCAAGCCAGGAGCGCATTTTGGAATCATCCCAGCCTGGCTGGCTTTGATCTAGAGTAAAAGATAATAAATCAAATTTATAACGCCGATCTAATTGCAGTTTTTTTAATAAATAAAGCATGGTGTAGGAGTCTTTTCCTCCAGATAAGCATACCATAACTTTATCATTGGGTTTTATCATCTGATAATTATAAACAGCCTTTTTAAGATAAAATAAAAGCTTTTTCTCAAGCTTTTCAATGTGTTTATTATTTATTGGTGTTTGTATAGGTGCTTGGGTAGGTGCTTGGGTAGGTGCTTGGGTAGGTGCTTGGGTAGGTGCTTGGGTAGGTGTTTGGGTCGGTGTTTTAGAACTGGTTATAATTTCCATAATTATCTATTTTTACTTTTGCCTGAAATTTGCAAAAAATTATAACACTTAAGTTGCCGCAAGACTAACGCCACTTTCTTGATTTTTGTGCAGCTTGTAATATTCGTATACTGACAAAGGGCTTTTCTCGAACGGGTTTTTTGAATGTGAGAAGAATTTTTCATTATCCTTGTCCTTGTCACCTAGAAATACACTCTTTGGGCTTTGGCTTTTTTGAGCACGTATAGCAAAGTTGCGAATATCTCTCATTCTTACGCTAGCTCCCCCGAGGTGCATTGTGTCGCGTAATGGATGATATCTTAGGGTTTTATTTAAAAGATTAACCAGCATATCACCGGTTGTAGTTGTGTTTTTAAAATGGAAAACACCGCTTTTTCGGCGTATAGAGGCTACGAAACACAAATCTTGAAGTGAAGTACACTCTTCAAGTGCTTTTTTCTTCTCGTAAGATGATGTTTTTAGAATTAACTCACTTTTTAAGCGGGTTATAATATCAGTATTGGTTGAAGCTTTGTTATTATACTGGCCGCGTTGTAGCTTTATAAGATATGGTATGCTGAGCAGTGTTTGGGTTAATGTCTCGCCATTGGTTATATCTGAGTAATTAGTGTCCGCGCGTAAAATTGTAAGGCGCTGTGTCTTCTTTTTTTCTTTGATTTTTTTTGTTACATCAAAGATTTCTTCATCTGAGTTTTCCATAAATACAATATGGGCATTAGGATGCTCATCCATCAATTCTAATATTGCATCTGATTTGGTTTGCGCATACTTGCCTCCGCCTTGAGTCATTAAATAATTGAAGTATTTAGTATTTGCTTGATCACGCTTGCCGATAAGACGGTACAAAGGAGTATCTTCTTTTAATGTGACGCCATACCCATGTGCAAAAAACTGTATAAGTTTGTTACGAGGTGCCGCACCAGCTGTTGCAAAGCCAATTGTCCAGTTGAGTTGATTGCATAATTTGAAAAAAGCTTTCATAGGCTTTTGCAGGAGAATATAACAACCTGCACTGTGGATCATAAAATATTCGTAAAGATCGACTAGACTATTGGCTTTATCCACGCCTTCCCCGAGCTCATTTAGTTGCTCTGAGCTTTTATGACATGCTAATGTGTGGTCCACATCACAAATGACCATAACTTTTTTAGCTTGAATTAATTTTGAAATGTTATTAAATATTTTATTAGGATTTGCCATGCCAGTATATACGCTCCACTGTTATAAACCCCATTTATTTTATATAAGATATCATGATTTAAAGCGTGGTTATATAATAGATAAACTTGATCTTGAACAACTATTGCGTGCTTTGTGTTGTGTACTTACAGCTAGATTGCATCATAGCTATAACGCCACTAGTTTTTCAGACATAAAAATTTCACAACTAGTTCCTAAAAAGTTAATAGAAGGAACGCAAGATAAATTTTATCTGCCTAGCTAGATGGTGGCGCTATGTTCCAGGCTGCCTCGCAGCCAATAAATATCTTAAATTCTTCTGGCATTAGCAGCAGCAGGCCCTTTTTGCGTGGAGGTTACTTCATACTCAACCTTGTCATTCTCACTGATTGGCCCTTGTAGATCGTTTTTGTGAACAAAAAGATCTTTAGATCCATCATCAGGTGTAATAAAACCAAATCCTTTAGCTTCATTGAAAAATTTTACAGTACCAGTAGGCATATCATTGTTCCCTTATAAGAAAATTATTACTTTTGTAGCAGTCTGAATAATAGCACATACTTTGGAACAAAGCTATTTATTTAGTTAATAATAAATTATTAGGTCTCTGGACATAATTAACGATACAGAACATATGGTTAGGGCTCTGGACCTGAAGCCAGTCACCTTGTATGGTCTGATAGTGATATTGTTTCTGGTCTATCGCCAGCGGCAGCGAAAAGGGCGCCAGCAGCAGCAATAGCGGCAGCGAAAAGGGCAGCGACAGGTACAGCGGCAACGGGAGCGGGAGCAGCAATAGCGGCAGCAGCAACGCCTCCACCGGCATCAGCGTCGACAGCTTCATCAGGCGCATGAACATCGTGACATTCTGGACCTGTTACTGGAAACTCTGAAAACTCTATTCCAACTTCCTCCAAAAGTTCGACGATATCGGAACCATCGCAAGAACCTAATCCATTAATTGAGGTATGATTAAACTGCTTAATAAATTCTGGCGTGACTCGCAACCACCCCCAAAGATCTATCGCTGTCATCGGTTCATCTATACCACCAGACGGAACCACCGGCATCCCCTCAAATGGTAGACTTTCTCCTTTCTTGGTTGATTGAAGTACAGTGTGTTCAAGTGTGTGCCAACCCAAGTGACCATCTCTTTCCCAAGTACGGCCCTTCGTGCATTTATAAAAAAGTATGTCGCCCGGCCCAACTGTAAAACAATAATCATCAGGACCAATATCTGGCGATGATTCAGGTATCCCTAAAGCTGAATGGAATTCACCACAACACATACAAACCTCATTCACTACAGTTAGTGTTTGCTGCTCTTCATCTTCCGAGCCTGTACTGCAAAAGGCACACTCAGAATCATGGCCCGCACAAACATGACAATGTCGTCTAAGAGCAGTAGCGGCGTCCCAGCGTGATAACTGGATTGCTGGTCTGTCAGCATTATTACCATTCATACCAAGACCTATAGATATTATTTATAATGCCACTAATTTTCCACAACTAGTTAATGCAAGATAAAATTTATCTGCCTAGCTAGATGGTGGCACTATACATATGTTAAGTTATATCATCCAAAAAAATATCCAGAGAAAAATAGAAAAAATGTTGGCTTGTACCACAGCAGAAACATAAAGTTCTAAACTGCAAGTTTGCCAGGGCCTGTACAAAGTACGCTTATAGCGCGCTATGTTCCAGGCTGCCTCGCACCAACAAATATATTAGATTCTTCTGGCATTAGCCGCAGCAGGACCTTTTTGCGTGGAGGTTACTTCATACTCAACCTTGTCATTCTCACTGATTGACCCTTGTAGATCGTTCTTGTGAACAAAAAGATCTTTAGATCCATCGTCAGGTGTAATAAAACCAAATCCTTTAGCTTCATTAAAAAATTTTACAGTACCAGTAGCCATAGCATTGTTCCCTTATAAGAAAATTATTGTTTTAGTAGCAGCCTGAATAATAGCACATACAAATGAAAAAAACTCTATTTATATTGAGAACTCCGTTTTTTTTTTTTGAAACACACTCAAAATAAGCACATAAGTGAGGATAAAAGTCGAAAATAAGCTCTTATGGGGTAAAAAAAATCTATCCTACGCACAAAATCGGCTTAACCCGTAGTATCTATCATAATGAAATGTATAGATGTAATCATCTAGCTAGGCAGATAAAATTTATCTTGCGTTCCTTCTATTAACTTTTCAGGATCTAGTTGTGATACTTTTATGTCTGAAAAATCAGTGGCATTATACCCACGGTTCTCGTATTAGTCACTCAAACAAATCATGCCATTTTCAGTAACTAAAACAGTGTGCGCAAATAAAGCGGATAAGCTTTTATCTTTGGTTGCTATACTATTATCATCTTGGGTGATGATAGATTGCTTGCCGGCGGTTACTACTGGCTCAACGGTGAAAGTCATCCCATGTTGTAGACTCATACCTAAACCTTGGGTGCCTTCGTTTTTGATTTGATAAGTATCTTCACAATATGCCTCACCAATTCCATGGCCACATAAATCTTTAACTACGCTAAAGTTTTTGTTTTTAGCCATATATTTTTGAATCTGATGACCAATATCACCAGTTTTAGCATTAGGTTTAATTGCTTTTAAGGCTTGCTCAGTTACTTCTTTGGCTGTCTGTATTAGTCTGTTGGTTAGTAAAGAGCCGTTTTCTATAACAAAGCTTTGAGTAGTTTCAATTAGATAATTTTTATCTTTATTATCTTTACTCTCTTTATCTTCTGAAAGAACTAGATTTATTTTTAAAATATCACCAGATTCTAATTTTTGTGAGCCTGAGGGAACTCCGCTAGCAATAACATTATTGACTGAGGTTGAGATAGATTTAGGAAAGTTTAATTCTGATTTTAAGGCAGATTTAACTTTCTTTTGTTGCATTAATTTTTCAGCGGTTTTATTTACATCTTCAGTAGTTATGCCAGCTTTTAAAGTTTTTTCAATTTCTTTAATAATTTCAGCTGCGATTTTACCTAAAGCTTGCATTTGCTTTTGAGCTTTAGCATCTTTTAAAGTTAATTTTGGTTTTGCATGAGGGTTTATGTCTAAATCTTGGCTCATTTGTATATACCTTATTTACTTATTTTATTTGCGGCATCTAATGTGTTTTTAAGAAGGATAGCTACAGTCATAGGCCCAACGCCACCTGGTACTGGAGTTATGTGGCCTGCTACTTTTTTAACTTCTTCAAAATCAACATCTCCAGATAAACTGCCATCATCTAACCTGGTTATTCCTACGTCTATTACAGTTGCACCAGGTTTTACCATGTTTTTGGTTATGAACTTAGGTTTGCCAACTGCTGCAATAATTATATCAGCTTGTTTTGTGAACCCTTCTAGGTTTTCAGTAAATCTATGGCAAACTGTTATAGTGCAACCGGCTAAAAGGCATTCAAGTGCCATTGGGCGCCCAACTATGTTTGATGCGCCTACTATACAAACATGCTTGCCGTGCAAGTCATTGTGAACTTTTTCAAGCATTGTAATGATACCTTTGGGAGTGCATGGTCTAAGTTGTGGGTGTCTAAGTGCTAGGTGGCCAATGTTTAACGGGTGAAAACCATCAACATCTTTATTTGGGTCTATTGATTGAATTATTTTAGGTAAATCATAATTATCAGGTAGAGGTTGTTGTACTAAAATTCCATGGATGCATGGGTTTTCATTAAGTTGTTTAATGATTTTCATAACTTCATGTTGAGAGGTTTTAGCATCAAGCTTTATAGTTTTAGATGTTATTCCAACAGCTTTGCATGCTTTTTTTTTGTGCGCGACATAAACTTCAGATGCAGGGTTATCTCCAATAATTATAACAGCTAAGCCTGGAGGGTTGAGTTTTTTATCGAGTCTTACCTTAACTCCAATTGATATCATCTCTTTTATTTCATTTGCTATAGCAATTCCATCTATAATTTGTGCACTCATAATAAAAATTAAATTCCGTAGTTTATCTATTGCTTAATTTTATCTAAAATATCGCAAGATATAAACTTATAGTTAAAATTACTTAAATTTTGTTTTATGAAAAAATGTAACTGCTGTTCTGGATTAGCTTATCAAAAATGTTGTCAGCCATATCTAAGCGGAAGATCAAAACCAAATACTGCCGAAGCACTAATGCGCTCTAGATTTACAGCTTTTGCTCGAAAAAAAACTAATTATATTAAAAAAACAGTTAAGCTGCCGGCATCAAGTGGTTTTGTTAATTTAGATTTATCAAAAGATAATAGCGTTTGGGTAAAGCTTGAGATTATAGATAAGCTAAAAGGCAGCTTTAAGGATGATTACGGCGAGGTTGAGTTTAAAGCCTATTATAAAGAAAACGAAAATTCACAAGATGTTTTATTTATTCATGAGAGAAGTATTTTTCATAAGTTAAATGGAAGTTGGTTTTATGTGGATAAGATAGATTAAAAATCTAAAACTTCAGGTCTTTTATTTCTTACAAGATAAATTATAGCGCTAGATATTACTAGGCAAACTGGAATAATTAATATCGCTTTTTGATAATTTACAAGAGTGTAAAATCTGTGATTGTATTTTATTATTCCTTGCCAGTTCCAGTCAAGTAATTGGCCAATACCGCTTTGCATGAACATGCCTGTAACCATTGTCAAAGCATTCACAAAGGCAATTGCGGTGCCGATAATTTTATTAGAGACCACATCTTTTACCATGGCAAAAGCAAGAACCTGTACGCTTGATGCAAAGCCAAATAGCATTAATAATAAGCAAACATAATTGTAGGATAAGTTAGCGTCAAATAATACTATAGTTGATATTACAGCCCCTATTATGCATCCAACTAACATAACTTTTACTCTGTTTTGGAAATAATCTGAAAGCCAGCCTTGCAATGGCGCGCCAACCCCCCAACCAATAAATATCATCGCACTAGCAATTGATGCGGCATGGGGAGAATAGTGATGAAACTTTTCAAGATAAGGTATCCCCCAAAGCTCGGCAAAGGCTGAAGTTGGTAAATACATAAGGCTGCTTATAATTCCAGCTAGCCAGATATAAGGAGTTTTCGCAATGCTAACTAATTGCTTTAAAAGTTCTTTAAATGATAAATTATGATGTTTGTGGGCGTGATGTTTATTTAGATGATTTTTCGGCGGTGTATCAGTTTTTATAGCAAACCAAACTACAAGCATTAAAATTACCCCAAAGGCGCTAAAAGTAAAAATAGCAGCGCGCCAGCCGATAGTGCTTACAGCCTCGGCCAAACTAATTTCACCAACTGCTGCACCTAAAAAACCAAGGGCTGCGCAGGAGCAGGAGAAAAACCCAAATCTTTCAGCTGGCAGCCATGTGGCTGCAAGTTTTAAAGCGGAAACAAAGGCAAAAGCACTGCCAACTCCTTGAAGTAATCTTCCTGCAGCTGCAACTGAATAAAGGCTAGTTGATGCAATCATGACTGAACCTACAACACAGCAGAATATTGCAAATGTTAAGACGTGACGCATTTTGAAGCGATCTATTAAAATCCCGACAACTAACTGCATTGGGACATAAGCATAATAATAAAAGGCACTTAAGGTGCCAAATCGAGTGGCATTTAGGTTAAAGGCATTAACCCAGTCTTGCTTCATGACACTTGGGGATATGCGTAAATAATATTCGTAGAAGTAAAATAATGCTCCTAAAGTTACAATAAAAAAAGCGCGCTTTGTTATTTTATTTGTCTGATCAGAATACATAAACACTCCCAAGTGGTTAACGAAGTCTAGATTATTTTATTTTGATTTCCAGAATATTTAATTAAAAAGCCTAAAGGCGTTTTTATGATTTTTATTGGCTTTTTTTACTTATAAAATTAAGAAATCTCCTAATAGTCTGATAGTTATATACATAGTTGTAGAATAATTATAAAAAAGATCTTAGTAGAAAAATCACAAAAAGTAAATAATATCATCAATTATTATTCATCTTAATACTTTTTTTATGTTTTTATTTACATAATATAAGAGAAGTTTAGTGCTTATGTGGGCTTGTTTTTATAAAGATCTATCAATATTTGTCCCGCGAAATAAGATAATAATTTTGCGTGTGTTTTTCATAATATAGCTAATAAGTTAATTGATTGTTGCCTGTAGATAAGTATAATACTTTTTTATATTTTTTATCTTAAAGACACGTAGCTCAGTTGGTTAGAGCATCACCTTGACAGGGTGGGGGTCGTTGGTTCGAATCCAATCGTGTCTACCATACTTTAGTTTTTCTAAAGCTCTCTAATATTTGCTTGTGACCTAAATATCCGTATAATATTCTCTATTAATCAAGATTATATGGATAGATTTTAACCATGGTGCAAATAACTTTACCTAGTAACGATAAACTAGATTTTGAAGGTCCTATTACAGGCCTTGGTATAGCCGAGAGGATATCAAAAAGTTTAGCTAAAGCCTCAGTTGCAATTGAAGTTGATGGGAAGATAAAAGATTTAAGCTTTGAGATAGCAAATGATTCAAAGGTTAATATAATTAAAGGGGATTCCAAAGAAGGTTTAGAGATAATTCGCCACTCCAGTGCGCATTTATTAGCGCAAGCTGTGAAAAGGGTTTATCCTGATGTTCAGGTTACTATTGGCCCAGTTATTGAAGATGGTTTTTTCTATGATTTTGCAAAAGATGAGCCATTTACTCCTGAGGATTTAAAAAAGCTTGAAAAAGAGATGAAAAAAATCGTGCAGGAGAAGCTACCAGTCTTTCGCACTGTGATGGATCGCGATGATGCTATCAAATATTTTAAAAAAATGGGCGAAATTTATAAAGCTGAAATTATCTCAGATTTGCCAGAAGATGAAGTTTTATCTTTATATTCTCAAGGAGATTTCACAGATTTATGCCGTGGGCCGCATGTGCCGCACACAGGCCATCTAAAAGCTGTTAAATTAACTAAAATTGCAGGTGCTTATTGGCGCGGGGATTCTAACAATGAGATGCTTCAGCGAATATATGGCACTGCCTGGAATACCCAAGAGCAATTAGATGATTATTTACATAGATTAGAAGAAGCCAAAAAGCGGGATCACAGATTAATCGCCAAAGCTATGGATTTGTTTCATATGCAAGAAGAGGCTCCTGGGATGGTATTTTGGCATGAGGCAGGTTGGAGTATCTGGCAGGTTATAGAACAATATGTTCGTAAAAAATTTATAGAAGGCAATTATCAAGAGATTAAAACTCCACAGGTGGTAGATTTTTCTTTATGGGAGAAATCAGGACACGCTGCAAAATATAGCGAGAATATGTTTATAACAGAATCTGAAAAACGCAAATTTGCGCTAAAACCTATGAATTGCCCGTGTCATATTCAAGTATTTAATCAAGGTTTAAAAAGTTATAGAGATTTACCAGTTAGATTAGCTGAGTTTGGGTCATGTCATAGAAACGAGCCGTCAGGTGCATTGCATGGTTTGATGCGTGTTAGAGGCTTTGTGCAAGATGATGGTCATATCTTTTGTACGGCAGAGCAGTTAAAAGATGAAGTTAAATTATTTATGCGCCAAGCTTTGGATATGTACGCTGATTTTGGCTTTAATGATGTAGGAATTAAACTAGCTACTAGGCCAGATGAGCGTATAGGGGATGATAAACTATGGGATATAGCCGAAAAAGACTTATCTGATGCTTTAGAACAAATGGAGTTAGAGTTTGAAGTTTTACCAGGAGAGGGTGCTTTTTATGGGCCTAAAATAGAGTTGCATTTATCGGATTGTTTAAAGCGCACTTGGCAGTGCGGAACTATTCAGCTTGATTTTTTCATGCCAGAGCGATTAGGAGCGCATTATGTCAATGCAGACTCTGAGCGGCAAATTCCTATCATGTTGCATCGGGCTATTTTGGGTTCAATGGAGCGATTTATTGGAATGTTAATTGAGCATTATGCTGGTAGGTTGCCTTTATGGCTTGCCCCAGTTCAGGTTGCAGTTTTGCCAATTTCTGATAAATTTTCTAAATATACGCAAGAAGTTTTACAAAAACTGAAAAAAATTGGGGTTCGTGCTGTAAATGACTTGAGAAATGAGAAGATTGGGTTTAAAATTCGCGAGCACACTTTGCGTAAGGTTACTTATCAATTAATAATTGGTGGGAAAGAGCAAGAATCTCAAAGCGTATCGGTTAGATCACTAGCTGATGGAGATTTGGGCTCGATGTCATTAGATGATTTTGTTGGTAAGTTTTTGCAAAAAGATTTAGATAAATAGGAGAATACGAATTAGCGTCAAGAAAAATGGTAAAAACCATGCAATGATTAACGATGCAATTAAAGCATCCAAGGTGAGATTAGTTGCTGAAGATGGCGAACAAGTTGGAATAATTCCAATGGAAAAAGCCAGAGCATTAGCAAAAGAGGCAGAGCTTGATTTAGTTCAAGTTGCCGAGGGGGAAACCCCAGTTTGCCGAATCATGAATTATGGAAAGCATATTTTTCAGCAAAGTAAGCAAAAGCAAGGCGCTAAAAAGAAGCAAAAAAGGGTGCAAGTTAAGGAAATTAAGCTACGTCCTGGCACCGAAGAGGGCGACTATCAGGTAAAACTACGCAACCTGATTCGCTTTTTAGAGAATGGTGATAGAGCTAAAATCACTGTACGCTTCCGTGGTCGTGAAATTGCGCATCATGAATTAGGAGTTCAGATGCTCAAACGACTAGAGGAAGATTTGGCTGAATACGGAGATGTTGAACAACAATCCAAATTCGAAGGCCGGCAGATTATTATGGTTCTAGCGCCTAAAAAGAAAAAATAGTAGCCTAAATTGTTATATTTAAATTTAGTTAAAATGCGGAGTCAGAAATGCCAAAGTTAAAAACATGTAGAGGTGCTGTAAAGCGCTTCAAAAAGACTGCTTCAGGTTATAAGCGTCGTCAGTCAAATAAAAATCATATCTTGCAAAAGAAGGGACAAAAACGTAAAAGAAATTTGCGTGGTTGTGTACAACTTGGAGCAAGTGATACGCCAGCGGTTAAAAAAATGCTGTGCGTAGGTTAGGTTTTGTATTGGTTTTATGATTTATATTAAAGATTGACGGAGAGAAATTATGGCTAGAGTAAAAAGAGGCGTTACCGCCAAAAAGAGACACAAAAAGATATTAAAACAAGCTAAAGGTTATTATGGTGCCCGTTCGCGTGTGTATCGCGTAGCAAAACAAGCGGTTATTAAAGCAGGACAATATGCTTATAGAGATCGTAAGCAGAAGAAAAGACAATTTAGAGCACTTTGGATTGTTAGAATCAACGCTGGTGCTAGAGCTTGTGGTTTGAGCTACAGTCAACTTATTAATGGCTTGAAGAAGGCTAATGTTGAGATTGATCGTAAGATGTTAGCTGAGATGGCATTATTTGATAGTGCTAGTTTTGAAATAGTTGCAGAACAAGCAAAAGCTGCTTTAAAATAATTGCATGAGGCAATCTTGTGCGTTCTGCGCATGAGATTGCCACGTCACTTCATTCCTCGCAACTACTGTGTTTTGTTAAGAAGAGAAATAATGCAACAACTAGAAGATCTAAATAACTACGCCAAAGACCTTGAGGGTAAAATAAGTTCAGCTTCTAATCTTGCCGAGCTTGATAATATTCGAGTATTAGCTCTGGGTAAAAATGGCAAGTTAACTGAGCAGTTAAAACAACTTGGACAACTTCCTAAAGAGTTGCGCCCACAAGCTGGTCAGCATATTAATAAATTAAAAGCCAAACTTCACACTTTAATATCTCAAAAGCATGAGATGCTCCAAAAACAAGCTTTAGAAGATAAGCTTGCATCAGAAAAGATAGATATAACTTTACCAGGTAGGCTTGATGAGATTGGCTCTAAGCATCCTGTAACAAAAGTGATGCAAGATCTAATAAGTTTTTTTAGAAACAAGGGTTTTGATTTAGCAACTGGCCCTGAGGTTGAAGCTGATTATTATAATTTTCAAGCTTTAAATATTCCGGAGCATCATCCGGCAAGAGCTTCCCAAGATACTTTTTATTTTAATGCCAATACTTTATTGCGCACGCATACATCTGGGGTGCAAGTTAGGGTAATGGAAGAGACTAAAGCTCCGATAAGAGTAATTGCTCCAGGCAGAGTATACAGATGTGATGCTGATGTAACTCATACTCCCATGTTCCATCAGATTGAAGGGTTATGGGTAGATGACAAAGTAAGCTTTGCAGATCTTAAAGGTGTTTTAATGCAATTTTTGCATTATTTCTTTGGCAAGGATGTTGTTATTAGATTTAGGCCATCTTATTTTCCATTTACCGAGCCTTCTGCTGAAGTAGATATTGGATATAAATCTGATAAAAGCTCGGATATAAAATGGTTAGAGATTTTAGGTTGCGGCATGGTGCATCCAAATGTATTAAAATCAGCTGGTGTCGATACTAGCAAATACAGAGGCTTTGCTTTTGGCTTAGGTATAGAGCGTATGGCGATGTTAAAGTATAAAATTTCTGATATCAGATTACTATTTGAAAATGATCAAAGGTTTTTAAAACAGTTTGTGTCATTGTAATTAAATCTAAAATTAATTTTTAATTTATATTAAGAGCATTTTATGAAAGTCAGTAATATTCATCTTTGCAAATGGGTTAGTGGTTTATCTGTTCATACTGTTGATAAAGTAAGTGAGAAGCTAACTTTGCAAGGTTTAGAAGTAGATGAGATGATAGCTTTAGGGGAAGGCCTTAAAAATATTGAAGTAGGGCATGTCTTAGAAATTGCACCGCACCCGGATGCTGATAAGTTGCGAGTTTGTACAGTGTTAGTTGCTGACGATCAAAAGCTTAATATCGTTTGTGGAGCTAAAAACGTTGATGCCGGGCAGAATGTTCCAGTTGCAAGAATTGGTGCGGTTTTACCAGGAAATTTTAAAATCAAAAAAAGCAAGTTGCGAGGCGTGTTATCAGAAGGGATGATTTGCTCTGAAGCTGAGTTAGGTTTAGCAGATTCAGCTCCTGGAATTATGGTTTTACCTAAAGATGCCAAAGTTGGGGCGAATATAATAGATTATTTAAATTTGGATGATCATATTATAGATATCGATTTAACTGCTAATAGAGGAGATTGTGCAAGTTATATTGGAGTTGCCAGAGAAATAGCGGTTGCAAATTATTTAGCGCATAATTTACCTGATAATTTAGCATCTGATATTAAATTAGGTTTATCTAAAAGAGAGATTAAAAAACTTGATAGCTTAAAGTGTCATCATGGTGAAAAAGATTTAGCTTCAGCTTATAAATTATTAAAAATAGATTTAAATTCTAGTATTACTTCAACCCCAATTGATTTAAGTGAGTTTTTACGTAGATCTGATATATCTAGTGTGAATTTAATAGTAGATACTTTAAATGCGGTGATGTTAAATTTAGGTCAGCCGATGCATGCATTTGATGCTGATGAAGTTGAAGGCATTATTTCAGTAAGGTTTGCGACAAAGGGCGAGAAGATAAAAGCTCTTAATGATCAAGATTATAATTTAAATACTGAAACTTTAATCATCGCTGATGATAACGGCCCATTAGCTATAGCAGGTGTGATAGGTGCTCAGCGTGCTTCAGTTAGTGCAAAAACTAAATCTATTTTATTAGAAGCTGCAGCATTTAACCATATTCAAATAGCCAAGCAAGCTAAAGCTTATGGTTTGCAAACCGACTCATCTTATAGGTTTGAGCGAGGAGTTGATTTTGGTCAACTAGATAATTCCCTTAATGCTGTAATTGGGGCCTTAGCTAAGTTTTTCCCGGATTTAGAGCTAAAAGCTGAATATAGCTTTGCGGATAATAATTTGAGCACAGTTAAAACAGTAGATTTTGATTTGACTTTTGCGAGTGATTATTTAGGTATTAAATTAGATAAAAAACTTTTAGAGAAAGGCTTTAAGACTTTAGGTTTTGATATTTTAAAAAAATCTGATAAAACTTGGAGTTTATCTGTTCCATCTTGGCGACATGACGTAGCCATCCAAGTGGATCTAATTGAAGAGGCTGCAAGAATTATTGGTTATGATAATATCGATGCAAGTTTACCTAAAATTGATTTCTCAGAAGATATTGGTAAGTTAACTAGTAAGCAGCTAGCCAATGCTAATAAATATTATGATCATTCATTTTTAGAAACATCTTATGGGTGCTTATTGGGTAGAAATTATTCAGAGGCGATAAACTATGGTTTTATCTCAAAAGATTTACTGGATTTGTTTGGGTTTAGTAAATCCGATCGTTTAGAGTTGGCTAATCCTATTTCACAAGAGTTAGCTATAATGCGCCCAAGTTTATTGCCAGGATTATTAAAAGCTTGCGAGCATAATGCTAAAAGGCAGCAAAGTTCTGTTAGATTATTTGAGCAGGGTCGTGTTTTTAATAAAAATACTCAAAATACAGATACTAAAACTCCAGCTATAGAGCATGAAGTATTAAGTGGCTTGATTTATGGAGATGCAAATCCTTTAAACTCTCATGGGGTAAGAACTTGTGATTTCTATGATATTAAAGCTGATATAATGTCAATTTTAGCCGCGTATAAGTCTGATATATTACTTGATACTAAGAATTTGCCAGGTTATTTCCACCCGGGGCAGAGCATGCGAGTTTTATATAAGGGTGAAGTTTTGGGTTATTGTGGCGCTTTGCATCCAGAGCTTACGCAAAAATTAGATTTAACTCATAGTGTTTATGTGTTTGAGCTTAAATTTATGAGTTTGCCTAATTTAAATTCTAGATCAGAAATTGATCAAAAATCAGGTGTTAAGCTTGTGTCAAAATATCCGCAAGTTACTCGAGATTTAGCTTTCTTGTTAGATTCAAATGTTTTATTTGGTGATATAAGATCAGAGTTATTAAAAGCTGATAATAAAATTTTACAAAAAGTAGAATGTTTTGATGAGTTTTCAGATTCTAAAAAACTCGGTTCTGGCAAAAAAAGTTTAGCGATTAGATTAACCCTGCAAGATGCTGGTCAGACCTTATCCGAGGAGAGCATCAATAGTGTAGTTGCTAAAGCTTTAGATAAATTAAAACAAAAATTTGATGTTATTTTACGAGATTGAGCTAGACTTCAACAAAGTTTATAGTTTGAAATTTAAAATTTATCGAGGGAGTGGTTATGAGCGTATTGACAAAAGCTGAGATTACAGCAGCTGTTTCGCAGCAGTTGGAGTTATCGCATACTTTATCAAAATCATTAGTTGATGGTTTTTTTGAAGAAGTTAGATCCAAGCTTGAAGGTGGCAATGATGTTAAATTATCAGGCTTTGGTAATTTTGAGACCAAAGATAAAGTTGCAAGACCTGGGCGTAACCCTAAAACAGGAGTTGAGGTTGAGATTGCAGCCAGAAGGGTTGTTACTTTTCATGCGGGGCAAAAGCTTAAGCAGACTGTTCAAGACAAAATGAGTTAATTGCAAACGCCTTTAAATTCTCGTATTATCTAACCTTCGGGGCGTAGCGCAGCCTGGTAGCGCACATGCATGGGGTGCATGAGGTCGGAGGTTCGAATCCTCTCGTCCCGACCATTCTCCATCTCCTTCCCACTGCTGTCGTTGCGAGGAGGCTGTAAGCCGACGCGGCAATCTCCTACACACTGCTGTCGTTGCGAGGAGGCTGTAAGCCGACGCGGCAATCTCCTGCGTATTGCTACTACAATCAAAAATATTCATGGCATTTCAGATATTCCAAGATAAACTATAATTCTAATCTTAAATTAAAAATATAAAAATATAAAAATATCGGAGTGAGAAGTGCTAATAAAATCCTTTAGAAAATCATTAATAGCCGTTGTTATAGGTTGCGCAACATCCTTCGCTTTTACATCAGTATCTGTAGCGGCAGATAGCGTTCAGTTAGATGATGGGCAAGATCAACCTAAAAGCGAATCTTTAAAAGATAATGGTAAAAAAGATACGTCTAGGTGTTATTCCTATTTTCCAGGCTGTAATGGTTCAGATGCGCAGCGAAACTTAGTACCTATTCAATTATTTGAGCCGACATATATTTTACCTGCGTATTACACTTTAGCTCCTAACTATGCGAAGTTCCCAGCGACCTCAAACCCATCTGGCCAGAAATTAAACAAAACCTCTTTTAAGTTCCAATTGAGTTTGTTATGGACATTATGGCCTAAAATGTTTGGGTATCCAGTATCATTTAATGCATCTTATACTCAGCGTAACTATTGGCAAGTTTATGTAAAATCTGCTTGGTTTAATTCTACTAACTATAAACCTGCGTTATTTTTCTCTACGCACGTATTCAAGAATCTTTATGTTCACCTTGGCGCTATGCATCAATCAAATGGTCGTGGTGGTGATTATGAGCGTAGTTGGAATAGGGCGTTTATGAACTTCTTATTTTATGGGGATAATTGGATGGTTAGTATTAAGCCTTGGATGCTTATTTTTAAACCAAGCTCCAGTGATTTGCACAACCGTGATATCTCACATTATTTAGGGCATGGTAGGTTATTGGTAGCATTTAAGCTTGGGGATAAAATGAGTCTTTCCCTTATGTCACGTAATAATTTGGAGTCTAGACTTAAACGAGGAGCTGAAGAGGTTGAATTCAGTTATAAGTTATATGATCATTTCTCATTATTTGCACAAGCCTTTAGTGGATATGGTCAGACCTTATTATCTTATGATCATTATACTAATGCTTTGGGTATTGGTGTTTCATTTAATGAGTGGGTTTAAGTTATTTAAGACTGCGCATTTCTAAATTGGAATGGTTTCATAAATTAAAAAAATTGAAACTAGCATTCGCCATTATGTCGAACACAAAGTCTTTATGAGACTACCGTGACGCAATCTCGGGCGGAGTGCGTTAGTACGGACTTCGAACGGTTTAGCAAATATTTTTTGGATATATGTAACATATTATAAGCATCTTGTGTTTCTGAGAGCTACGTAAAAAGTATTCCAAAATCAGAGTAGACATTTGTTTTATAAAAATCATAAACTTAATCCCCTCCCCCAAAGGGCATGGCCGTCAACTTAAGAAATGGCTTTCGCGCATAACAAGCTGATAAATAAGTAAAAAACAGCTTGTTTGGTGGAAAATATTTTTCGGTCATGCTGAAGAAAAACCCAAGCTGTCGTTGCGAGGAACGAAGTGACGAAGCAATCTCCTGCCAATTGCTACGAGGGTGATAATATCAGCTTCGGGCAGGAGATTGCCACGTCGGCTAAAAGCCTCCTCGCAACGACTACGTGGGTTTTTTTTCTTTCTTAATGAATTTCTTAAGTTGACGGCTATGCCCCCAAAGGGCAAGGGATTAAGTTTATGATTTTTAAAATTTTTTTTAAGGTTAATTTTCCTCGTAAATCATATTAAGAAACTAAAAAATGAGTTGTAGCGTATACGAAGGGAAAACTCTAATATTTGTTGATTTTTAACACAGATGCTGATTTGGTTTATCTGTATTAATTGTTTTTACTTTTTAAAATAAGTAAAAACTACTTATTTTGCATATTATATATGCATATCAGATTTCTAATATTTAAGCTAGAAATATTTTTTAACTAGCTGGTCGGGAGGGGGGCAAATGCCTTTGTTGTTCGCACACTCCTTAAAACATTCTGGTTTTCTTGGATTAGTATCTGGCCAAAGATCACATCTTTGTTCACAAGTATCGCATGCGGTATCTGGCGCAAAACACCATCCATCATGATCGCGACCTGTACAATATAAACAGGTGCCATTACAAATATCCTTCATTGCACCAAGTTTGCCTTCGCTATCGTCTTTTGAATATATATTAGTATTTTCGTCACATAATGGAGCTGATAATTTAGATTCACATAATGAAGTTAGCTCATTACTCCAGGTATATGGCTCGCCATTAGGCGGTTTGTACATATAGCGTTGATCCCAGCTATGGCCATAAATAATATCAATTTCCCAGGAGGATTTGCCTGAGCTTGTGTCACAGCTGGAATATTGTTTCTTTATCCATTCAGGCTTGTTATCTGGATTATCACTTGAGCAAATCAGCAAAAAAATATTTGATCCGCCATGCTCATCATCTACAGCACAATTTGCAGCTTGGTGTTCATTATTTAGATTAAATGAAAAAGCATAATTTGTGGTTCCTACCAAAGCAATCGCTATAGTGCATGCAATTAAAGTTTTAGTTAATTTTGATCTTATAATTTTCACAAAACCATCCTCTTATATTAATTTTATTTATTTATTTTATTAAGTTGATTTAAACTGACCTAAATTGACTTAACCTTTAGGTTTAAAAACTTCTATTAAATTTAAGAAGCTGTTTAGTCAGTGCATTATGGCAAGCAAGTATTAAGTGTTTATTAAGGAAAATGTTTTTTAAATATAATTAAGAGCTTTTATGAGATTTTATGAGCTTTCAGGCATAAGATTGCCGTGCTCACATTAAACGCTTGCAACGACAGCACCTTTTGTCGTTGCGAGCACGTGCGAAGCACTGCGCGGCAATCTCCAGCCTAACTACAACCACCTCGCAATGACTGCGGTAGGGTAACCCTAAATTTTAGGCAAAAAAAAGCAGCCGGGTGGGCTGCTTTTAGTATAGCGTACTAAACTATTACATTATTGTTCCGACATTAATATTGCCAGCCACATTACAAGGAACTGCCTTTATGCGATATACTTTTGATATATCTCCTTTCTGAAAATCAAAGTGCATATTAGCTCCAGAACACCAGTTGTTATAAGTATTGTTAGGTGTCTGTCCTGTACCTATAGTATATTTATTGAGGCATTGAGAGCCAAAATTACTGGTTTGAGACGGGTCTACTTGCTTTAAGATATTAGGATTATTATTGTATTTAAAACAGGCTGGTTCAGTCCCATTTATACATTTAATTGATTGACTTGAGTGAATTAATCCTACCCCGGGGTTACAAGAACCATTTTTTATAAATTGTTCCATTAAAGGGTTATTGTTAGTTAAAGTGGGCCAGCTTACATCTGAAGATCCACTCGGTTCTCCTGTAGCTAAAGAGCAAAATGCATTACATTTTGAATCACTGTTATTCTCACAATTTGTTGCAATTTTATCTTTATCATCAATAGCTGAATTTATCCAGCTACAGCTATTTTGTACATCTTGTGCTCCTGGGATACCTTGTTGGTCTTTGACCCATGAGTTACCACCACAAAACTGGTTTGGTACTATCAGATATACTGGGTTATTTGAGTCCGCTGTGTCTGTTGAAAGTTCCTTTTTGTTATCTTCAATGTTTACAGTATTGAAATCAGTGGCTGAAGGTAGCTGTTGAGCCAAATAACATACATTATCTGAATTAGAACCTTGAGATGAGTTTATAACTCCATTTATGTAATCATGCCTATCTCCATATTTTTTTAGGGCATACCTAAATGGAATAGCTGCCACATATACTCCTGAAACTTTACTAACTGTATTTCCAGTTGAATCTTTAAAGCCATAAGCGCTTATATCTCCTGTTGGTTTTTGACTTTCAATGTCAGATGTTACACCAAAGTAAGAAGACCACGTGCTTGGCCAATTGTCTGTGAAACCGTTATATTGGGTTGAGGTTGAAAAACTAAATTGTTCTGAAGGTGTTGTGCCTACAGCTGATGTATTAGCATATGCGCAGCTGCATAAGGCTCCAGCAAAGATGATGGCGCATTTGCCAATCTCGATTGCTAATTTTGATTTATATATTTTCATAATAGTCTCCTTTTTTAGGTTATTAATTAATCCTTTTTTAGGTTATTAATTAATCCTTTTTGGATTGGTTAGAAATAAACCTGACAATGATTTGCAAATATCATGTCAAATTTAACTGAATATAAATTTCAGTTCTGTTGGGAAGATAGTGAAAACAATATTGTTTCTGATTTGTCTATTTTTAAGAGTTTCATAAAAAATCCTAACTTCCTTGATCTATAAAAATGCGTCGATGCAATTCACTCTACCAGAGTTATTCTTGGCTGTCAAAGCACTTTCCGGCAACTTTTTCATGTTTGTTAAAAAAACATATATTTTTATTAAATAACAAAGAGTTACTTGGTGAAAAAGTGTGTTTTATGGCTATGTTTTCATACTAATACATACGAAAATTATAGTTTATAGATTTTTTTATTTTCTTAAATTTGGACTTTTTTGGGTCAAATTTGCGTATTTTTGAGAAAAATTACGTTTTTTATTTTTTAGTTTTTTGGTTTTTATGGGTGTTTTTTTGTTAGGTTTGATTGGAATTTGCTGGAGGTGGTGATATTAAGAGTTGTTATTAATGGCTTTTGGGGAGGAGATTGCCGCGCTCACTTCGTTCGCTCGCAATGACTGAGGTAGGGTAACCCTAAATTTTATGCAAAAAAAAGCAGCCGGGTGGCTGCTTTTTGATGTATCTCAAACTAGCCCGGTTCCACATCGGTCCCACCGAGCTGTATCGTTGGTAAAAACATACTGTCGGCTACGTAGCCTGTAGTATTTGTTACCCAGGGTACCCCCAGATAATCACTCATATTTGTCTTAATCTGATTCCATGGAATAGTTCCTGTGCAACTGGGTGTCTTCGTCCAGTCCTTGAAGTAAGTTTGATAACTGCTGTCAATTTTGTTGCTGCATTTTGCTTGATCATTAGATTCGAACCAGCCTCCGGGCACTGTGGTCCCTGTACCTAAATCGACCCATATTCCCGGAGATTGCGGGCTCTGGCTGCCGGGCAACGCAATCGCACGGCCGTATGCAGGCACACCGATGCTAATAAGATTATTGTCAACGCCTGATGATTTTGCTGCCTCTACCGCGGCTTTCGTAGAGAATTTAATGGGTGGGGCGGGGGGGCTGATGATGCTTGTTTTACCTTTCGTAATCGAGGTTGCTGTGTACAACTCCAGGTTAGCCAGGAATCCAGTGTCATTCGGTGGCGTGTTATTAGGGAAATTTGTCGCATTAAATACTCCATGATAATCGTAAGTCATAAGGTTAATCCAACCACCGTTTAGTTGACCCGAGATAGTCTTTAGATCATTTCCGAATGCTTTTATCTTATCCGGGTTAGCTCCGATTGTCAGTATGATCATGTATTTAGTACCTTTTAGTTGATTATAAAGGGTACTCATGAAACTCGTAAGATTAGTACTCAACGGCCCTTCATAGTCTATGTCAATGCCTGTAAAACCTGCTGTATTTCTTGTCGTGCTCTGCAAGAAATCGTTAATATCAGTCGCCAACTTATTTTGGTTGCTTGTAGTGCTCAGTGCTATTTCAAACGGATTTTGGCCTTTATACCCGCCTGTGTCCGCAGATGTACCGCGGGGATTTGAGTATGCAGCCCCACCGATGCTTAGTATTTTTGTCTTACTCTGCCAAGGTTCAGCTGACAAGTCTTTATACGCTGCGCTGTCGGCCCCCGCATCTTCACTATACACTTGCGCGGCTCCCGTGTAGTCAGCTGGCGCCAAGACACCGTAATATAAAATATCAACGTACGGTGCTAAACTATTAAGGGTATCTAATGGTGCCTTATTGCTTCCTCCGTACGTGCTCCATTGCGTATAGTATGCGGCTATTTTTGTGTTCCTATTTGCCTTCGTATACATGGCCTTTAAAATCGAATCGTCCGCCGAACATTTCGACACCGATCCTGTCCACCCACAGTCATTGCGTAATTCCCACATAAATACAGAGGGTGATCCGTTCGTTATTGCATAATCCACTACAGCTTTGGCTCCTTGTATGGACATATAGGACATGAATACATTACTATAGGGAGTATCATCCGCAAAAGCCCCCCCAGCAATACCACCCAAAACAATGGCAGCTGTGCACTTAATTAAAGCGCTGGTTAATTTTGATTTTTTGATTTTCATATATATTACCCCTGTTAGTTAGTTAAATGTTACCTAATTATTCTGAATTAAAGATAGAAAAAAGCTTAGTCAAAATTTAGTATAGTTGAAAAAATAAAAAATAAAACCATTATTAGCCTTATTGAAGGAGATTGCCGCGCTCACTATGTTCGCTCGCAACGACTGCGGAGGGTAGGGGATTGCCGCGCTCACTTTTTTCGCTCGCAACGACTCTACCTATTGTCTTTGCGAGCATGTGCAAAGCACTGCGCGGCAATCTTAAGCCTAACTGCAACTAGCGTAATAATATAATTATATAAAAAGAAGTTTCCATGCTCTTCTTACAATTAGCTCGCAACTGTATAGGTCAACTAAATACCCCTAAGCCCATTTCTCTAAAATAAACTCCCCATTCTTCTCCCCAACTAACTTAGCTACTTCTTTAATCCTCCGCGAGCCATCTTTAGCCCGTTCAATAAAAATTAAAATATCTACAGCTTCAGTAATTAAAGAGCTTGGGACATTATTAACAACTTCAAGCATTAAATCGCGTAATCTGTAGATCCCGCCTTTAACGCTGTTAGCATGAATGGTGCATAAACCTCCTGGGTGGCCAGTATTCCAAGCTTTTAGAAGATCTAAGGCGCTGCCATCTCGAACCTCACCCACAACTATTCGATCTGGGCGCATTCTAAGAGAGCCTTTAACTAAATCTTGCATGCTGACTTTATCGGTTGTGCACATTCCAACATGATCTGCTGCTGAACACTGCAGTTCAGGGAGATCTTCTAAAACTAAAATTCTATCATCTGATTTAGCCATCTCAGCTAAGATTGCATTAGAAAAAGTAGTTTTCCCTGAGCCTGTGCCGCCAATTATTATAATATTTTCTCTAGAGGCTATGGCCTTCATTAACTTATCTTTAACAGCTTTTTTTAAGATGCCAGATTTCACATAGTCATCTAGAGTAAATATCTTTAAAGCCCGTTTTCTTATTGCAAAAGTTGCTTGTGCCACAACCGGGGGGATCCAGCCTTGGAATCTGGCGCTTTTAATCGGAAGCTCTGCAGCTAGCATAGGTTGGTCGGAAGTTACTGTAGTTTCACTGTGAGTTGCAATTAGTTTTAAAATTCTGGCTGATTGCGCCAGGGGGATAATATCATCAGTAACTATTTTATCTCCACCTAAATAATCTATTACTAAATGCCCATCAGGATTGAGCATGATTTCAATTACATCATCATTATTAAGATATTTTAAAATAACTGGACCAAGCGTTGTTTCTAAGAGTTTTAAAAAACGTTGATCTTTTACCATTCCACCCATTTATTATTTCTCCTATTTTTTGGCACTTTGCGCTAAAGTAGTTTTAAGTTGCTCCATTGAGCCTTTTGATAAATTCACTGCAGCTTTAGCACCTTTTTTATCTCCGCCACCAAAAATACTTCCACCAGCTGATGATGGCGCTGATACTGATACAGAGCTTGCAGCACCTGATGAGCCACTAGTTGATGTAGTTGTTGATGGCCCACCTGGAACTGAGGCGGCACTTGCTGCTGCAGCGCTAGGTGATGCTGCGGCGCCACCACCTGCAACTGATACGCTCGGCGCTATTGCTGTTACATTAACAGAAGGAGTCGGGGCGGCTAAACTTTCAAATATATTACCACCAAGATCACCTACGGTTCTTGCAACTAGTCGTGGAAGTTGATAGACCAAAATACATATAACTAAAGTACAGAAAAATAACCCTAATGGTTGGTCCATTTTGGTGCTGGCATCAAATGCTTTTAAATCAAACTTGGACCATATACTAATAGCAACACTCATTATTATTACTAAAGTCATAACTTGAACAGATAATCTAATCATGTGAGTTATCGCTTGGGTGAATAAATTTTTAAATACAGTTAGGGCACCGAAGGGGATTAAAAATAATGCCGCAAGTGATACTAAATAAAAGCCACACATAATAGCTATAATCTGTGCGCCAATTAAGGCAAATAATAACAAAGAGCCAAACCCTAATAAATTATATAAAGTTCCTGCAGCGCTATTAGATGAGCCACTTGTTACTGCCAATTTAACTAAGCTTATGCTTGCATCAAAACCGTATTTCCAGATGTAACCAGGGTTTAAGATAAGTTTAGTAGCATGGGTTGAGTTGCTAACACTATTAGCAATCGAGCTCACACTATCAAGCATACCTGCTGCTATATCTGGTAAAAATGAGATTACTGTAAAGACGATGGTTAGTTTTATAACTTTAAATATAAACTCACCAAAAACATTTTCAGCGCGCATGGCCCAAACTATACCGAAAATTACAAGCTCAATAATAGCTATGCTTACAAAGACCATTTTGGCATCAGCTAAGGCAGTTTCAAAAACATGACCTATATGCTTTAGAAAGTCAGATTGAATTAGGTTAAAAACCATTGGGGATATAGTATCAGCCTTATCTGCCATTTATTCTTCCTGTTTTACCTATATTTGTATTTAAAATTAAATTTAACCAAAGGGGTTGGAGTCACTATCTAAATCATCACTTGAGCTATCAGAGTCATCGCCAAACACATCAGAGCTATCATCCGAATCATCAACTTGACTGTATTCAGGGTCAAAATATTTTGATAAAAACATATCATCATCTGAGCTGTCTGAATCATCACTACCACCAAAGCTAGCAGAAGCAAAAGAACCTTTTTCACTTGCAGCCGACATATCTTTCCAGGTAACTTTATCAAATGTTTTAAGGATGCTTTGGGTTTGTTGCTGGCCTTGTTGCTGGCCTTGTTGCTGGCCTTGTTGTTGGCCTCCTCCTCCCGTCCCGGTGTAGATTGCATATGTAATACCACCACTTAAATAGAGTAATATTAATAAAACTATCAATTTAGATTTTTTAAATTTTAACATACTTTAGTGCCAACTTATTTATTTGACATTTATTTTTAGTATAAGAGTGAAGATCATAATTCGCTAGTTTTTTGCTTATTTAATAATTAACAATATTTTTAAAAATAAAACCTACACTTTTTCTGATATCTCTACTATTCTGGATATATATGTAATTATGTTATTTTATTTAAATTAGGAGGTTATAGGTGAGAAACAAAATAAAGGCATTTAAAAAGGTAATCAAAATAGCTGTATCTAGCATAACTATGTATATGTGCATGCTTCATATAGCACTAGCCGCTACAAGTGATGCCGCTGGTATGCCGTGGGAAGGGCCACTGCAAAAAGTTATGACATCAATCTCTGGCCCGGTTGCCAAGATTTTGGGTGTAATTGTTATTGTTCTGGCGGGCTTGGGCTTGGCTTTTGGTGAAGTAGGCTCAGGTGTTAAAAGGTTGTTGCAAATCGTAATAGGCTTGGCTATTGCATTTTCAGCGGCTAGCGTTATTAGCTCGTTATATACTGGCGGTGCTAGTGGAGTGACTTTTTGATTTTTTTTTATTTAAGTGAGTTTGTATGTCAGAAGAAGGTTATAGAATAGTTATTCACAGATCATTAACCGAGCCTATTTTAATGGCGGGTGTGCCGCGTGGGTTTTGTATCATGAACTGGACTCTTGCTGCAGCCTTGATTTTGGGCTTGCATATTTGGTTTTTTATACCAGTTAATGCGCTAATTCACGTTTTGGGTGCAATGCTAATAAAAAAAGATCGAGATTTTTTTCAAATATTATCGAGGCATTTGAAATATAAAAAATATTATAGGCCTTGATGATAATTTAATTGGGGGGTTGGGTGTTTAGTCTTAAAGAATATCGGGTCCAGAATGATCGTCTTATTGATCTGCTTCCTTGGGCAGCATTGGTTGCGCCATCTATAGTGCTTAATAAAGATGGATCTTTTCAGCAAACTTTAAGGTTTCGTGGGCCAGACTTACAATCCTCATCTGATCAGCAATTAATTTCAGCGATGGCGCGCTTAAATAATGTGTTAAAGCGTCTTGGATCTGGCTGGGGTTTATATGTTGAAGCCAGGCGTGATCACGCAATGAATTACCCATTAGAAACAGATAATCATTTTCCTGATTTGGTTTCGCAGTTAATTGACCTTGAAAGAAGGCAGGCTTTTGAGGGAAAAGGTGGGCATTATGAAAGTTATTATTATATAACCTTCCAGTACTTGGCGCCTACTGAAGTTGAAGCAAAAGCCACTCGTGCATTTTTTAAAAAGAAGAAACAACAAGAGGGCGAAGAAACTTCTCAAACTATTAATTTTGATTATAATAAGGCGTTAAGTGATTTCTCATCTCAAGTAGCAAGATTCTATGATATTTTGCGTGATTTTATGTTTACTGTTGAGATGCTAAATGACAAACAAACCCTGACTTATTTGCATAGCTGCGTATCTAATAGGTCTCATGAGATAGAGGTGCCTGATAATCCAATGTATCTCGATGCTTATATTGCTGATACTCCACTTATAGGAGGGTTGGCCCCAAGGTTAGGAGACAAGCATCTTAGGGTTGTTTCTATATTGAGTTTTCCAGGGCATTCAATGCCTGCTATGTTAGACAGGCTGAATCATTTACCAATTGCCTATAGGTGGGTTACAAGATATTTACCTTTAGATAAGCTAGAAGCTGAAGATTTAATAAAAACTTATAGAAAGCAGTGGTTCGCAAAAAGAAAAGGACTTATGACTTTATTAAGTGAGACTGTTACCAAAAGTGAAAGTGCTATGTCAGATACTGCGGCAGTACAAAAATCACGGGATGCAGACCAGGCTTATCAAATTTTATCTGATGACCATGTCTCCTATGGGTATTATACTGCAACCGTGACCGTTTGGGATCAAAGCGCTGCTGTTTGTGAAGAGAAAATACGAGAAGTAATTCGAGTTATAAATGGTATGGGCTTTACTTGTGTTGATGAAAAATTAAATGCTATTGATGCATGGGTTTCATCTTTACCTGGGCAAGCTTATGCTAATGTTAGAATGCCGCTTTTGCACTCACTTAATTTATCACATCTCTTACCTTTTTCTGCTCCTTGGGCTGGGCCTGAAATTAATAAGCATCTTAAAGCTCCTGTGTTATTTTATGCTAAAACACTTGGCAATACGCCATTTAGATTTTCTAATCATATAGGTGATGTTGGGCATCAGTTAGTTATCGGGCCAACAGGTGCGGGTAAGTCAGTATTACTAAATTTTATGGCGTGTCAGTATTTAAAATACAAAGATGCATTTGTTGTTATATTTGATCAAGGTGGCAGTTTTCTAGCATCAACTCATGCGGTAAATGGCGAGTATTATGAAATTGGAGACCCTGATGCTTTAATCTTTCAGCCGTTAAGGCATATGGATAATAAAGAAGAGCGTATTTGGGCAATGGATTGGGTTATCGGATTGTTAGCTGGGCAAAAAATTGAAATGAATCCAGAGAGCAAAAGCTTACTTTGGGATGCTTTAAATCATTTAAGTGAGGTTCCGGTTGATCAAAGAACATTAAGTGGTCTGCAAGCTTTTGTACAAGATGAAAGAATTCGAGAAGCACTTGGTGTTTATGTAATGGGCGGTGCTTATGGTGAGATTTTAGACGCTGTTGCAACGGACATGAAACATCATAACTGGCAATGCTTTGAGATGACCCGTCTTTTGAATACTCCTGAGATTATTCCTCCTGTTTTAGATTATATCTTTCATGTTTTAGAGAAAAGATTTGATGGCCGGCCTGTGTTATTAGTTTTAGATGAAGGCTGGGCCTTTTTGGATCATCCATTATTTTTAAATAAGATTAAAGCTTGGCTTAAGACTTTAAGAAAGAAAAACGTATCGGTTATTTTTGCAACTCAATCTATTGATGATTTATTAGATTCATCAATTTCAACTGTGATGCTAGAGTCTTGTTTGTCTCGAGTATTTCTACCAAATGATAGAGCTTTAGAGCCCAAATCTAAAGCAAGTTATGAAAAACTAGGCCTAAATGACCAACAAATACAAATAATAGCTCATGCACAACCTAAGGCTCAATATTACTTTGAGTCACAAAAAGGAAATGCTTTATTTGAATTAGGCTTAGGCAGATTAGCTCTTAGTATTTGTGGCTCATCGACTCCTAAAGATCAAAAATTAGTTAATTATTTATATAAAGAGCATCCCAAATATGTTGATTTTGTTAAATCTTTATTGCAAGAAAAAGGCTTATTGGATTGGGTTGATTTAATAGATAGCATGGAAGGTAAAGGCGCTAAAGAATCTAAAGAATCTAAAAAAGATACAGGAGGTGCTGATGAGTGAGTTTGTTGAGTCTAAAGCAAGCGGAAAATATCCAAGTGGCTTGCCTTATACTCCTTTTCATAAAAAGGAGCAAGAGTGGGATCATATGATTGGTCAGGATGTGGTAAAGGCTGCATTTTGGCGTGCATCAAGCTATTTGTTTGTTTGCACAGGTTTATTTTTCGTATTGATTTTATTACTAACTATTATTTCGCCGGTAGCGCCATTGCAAGTTTTAGAGGTAACACCTAAAGGTAAAGTTTTATTTTGGGGATATTTGAAGGCGCCTCCTATAATGTTACATGAGAATAAGGACTTGTCTTTGAGCCAGTGGCAGCAATTTATTGATAAAAAATTTCACAATAAGGTTAAGTAAATGAGTGAAAAAGCAAAGCAAGATAAAAAAGATAAGAAAGATAAAAAATCAGAAACCAAAATGGTCGAGCAAAGTCGTTATGAATATGCGATGCGAGCTTGGGAAGATAGAGTTGGCCAGGGTAAGCGCCAGCTAAATAATTGGCGCTTATGTGCTTTGATAAGTTTTTTTATAACATTATTGTTAATAGTGGCTTTAGTTATTTTAAGTTCAGAGCGTGACCCTAAGGTTTATGTCGCTCAAATTGGCCCGAAAGACCAGGTGCAGTCAGTTAGACTTACAGGGACTCCATTACGGCCAACAGAGTTGCAAAAGGTTTATTTTGTAAGTCAATTTGTTAAAAATATTATCAGCATACCGCTTGATCCTGTGATTTTGAAATCTAACTGGTTGAATGCTTATTCTATGGCTGTTGGTAAAGCGCAGTTAACTTTAACTGAATATGTAAGAAAGAATAATCCGTTTACTAAAGTTGGTGATATAACTCAGTCGGTTAAAGTTGAGAGGTATCATTCTCTTGGCGAAAATAGCTATGAGGTTATCTGGCGGCAAAAAACTTATGATGATATGGGTAAGGTTACTGCTGTAAGAAGATACTCAGGGGTATTTACTACTGAGCAAGCTCCGGTATCAAATAACTTACAGCAACTATTGGTTAACCCATTTGGACTAAGAATAATTTTCTTTTCAATGACAACTTTAGGGAGTGTTAAATAATGAGTGGTTCTTTTCAAAACAAAGGTATTAAATTAATAGCATCTTCTATTGTGCTTGCATCGTTAATTAGTTTGGGCGGGTGTAATTTTGGGAAACCTATTATGCATTCGCAGTCTCAGGCTACAGATAGATTCCAAACAAGAAGTGGGCTATTTGGTTCTCCTAAGAACACAGTTACACCAGCAGATCAAACAAGCACATCGGTAAAGATGGTTAAATCAACTCCGCTACCAAATAAAAAAAAGCATGTAGCTAAAGCCAATAAATATGTGCGAGTTGAAAATATTGCAGATGCCAGGATTAAATATGTGCCCGTGCCTATTCCAGGGCAGTTAATGCCTATTCCACGTCCTGGGTCAAAAAAATCACATCAAGAATTAGCTAAAAAACCACAAACACCGATGCAAGTGGTTAAAGAAGCCAATAATCAAGCGATGATTAAGCCTACAGAGCAGGGTTATTTTAATTCAGTTATGACGTATGAGTATATGCCAGGTGCTGTTTATGTTCTTTATACAGCGCCATTAAATATTACAGATATTATGTTCCAACCTGGTGAAAAGATTATCTCTTATTCTTCAGGGGATACTGTTAGGTGGACTGTAGCAAAAACCAGAAGTGGTTCAGGCGATACTTCACGTGCGCATTTAGTTATTAAGCCGCAAAAACCAAGTTTAGAAAATACTTTATTAGTTACAACTGATAAAAGGGTTTATCACTTAGTAGTTTTCTCAACTCATAATAATACTTATATGGTAGCGGTAAATTGGAATTATCCAGAGGATTTCTTGGGAAGCCCTGGGATGAATATGGATGATAGCTTTGATCCAGGGCAGATGTTAAATGACACGTTGACCTTAGATATGGCAAGCTTGAGCTTTAATTATCAGTTTGGAATGCTAAAAGGTGAGAATAAGCCTGCATGGTTCCCATTAAGAGTATTTAGCTCGGACAGACAAACTTTTATTGAGTTTAGTAGGGAGTTTAAATCATCCCATTTGCCAATGTTATATGTAAAAACTGATAATGGCCAATATGCAACTATGGTTAATTGGCGCTTATTGGGTAGATTTATGGTTATTGATCAAGTTGTATCTCAGGCACAGTTGATCATGGGTATTGAGAAAACAGGTCAAACTATAGTTTTAGTTGAGCAAACCAAGTAGATATTTGATTTTTGTTTAAGGCGGAAATAATTTCATGAATGCAAAGAAAAAAACCAAAGAGCCGGGCATAGAGAATAAACCAATTATAGGTTCTGAGCAGGTACAGGCTAGCCAGATAAATAAGCCATTGGTCTTTTCCATTATTGGAATAATTATTATAATTTTGTTTTTTATTATTATTGATTCTATGCAAGCTCCGCAAAAAACACATCGATCTTCTGGCCCTGCTCCTAAGAAGCAAGGGGAAGGTTTGAAAGCATCTGCTATTAAACAAGAAGTTAAAGCTCTTCCAGGGTCTTATCACGATGGCGCTGAAATTAATAGAATTTTACATCGAGATTTTAAACCTAGAAAGCCTAGCATATCAGTAGCACTTAAGCGTGAGTTAAATGCTCTAAAACAGGCACAAGCTTTGTTAAAGGAGCAATTGGCCCAGCTTGAAGCCAAGGCTAAAAAGCCTAAAGATATGTATACCCAAGAGGATAAGCGAGCGATGGACAGTACTGAGGTGTTTTTTAGTGGTGGCATGCCTCCTTATATTCCACCAGATCGGAAAAAAGAGGCAGCTAAAGATGCAAAACCTGGCTCAGCAGCGTATTCGAGTTATGCATCTCAGAATATGCAAGAGCAAAAAGATAAATTTTACTCTGGGCAGCCTAAGATGGATGTATATAATAAAGATCGGGTGCAGTATCCTGTATCTAAATATATTTTACAAGCAGGTACTGTTTTTCCAGCTATTTTACAAACAAGATTAAACTCGGATAATCCTGGTGTTGTGATGGCTAGGGTTACTACTGATGTGTACGACTCTATTACAGGACAATATTTATTATTGCCAAAAGGAAGTAAGTTATTGGGGCAGTATAATTCTAAAGTATCACCAGGTCAGTCTAGATTGCAGGTTAAGTTTTTAAGACTAATTCGTCCTGATGGTTCATCCATTAGTCTGCCATCGCAGCCAGGAATGAATACCTTTGGGGTTAGTGGCTTTGAAGATACGGTTAATAATCACTGGGGTAGTATTATTGGGGCTGCAGCTCTTATGGCTGTGTTTGATATACCTAATATTATTTCGCAGCAACAGATGGATAATAGAAATATGGCCTCAGGGGCAGGGGGTTACTCTACAAATTATTCTGCTGGTGGGATGCAGGCATTTTCGCAAAGCACGCAAAATATTGGGCAACAATTAGTGCAGCAACAAATGAAAGTTCAACCTACACTTACTGTACATGCTGGCTATTTATTCTCAGCGTTTGTTACTAAAGATGTAGTAATGCCGCCTTATGGAGCGGCTCCCTAAAATATAATAAAATATAGCCCAAACAAATATAGCGCCTATGGTTCCACTCAAATAATTATTTGGCAAGATGCTATATATAAGTACGGCTAGAAACATAACTATGCCTAATATAAGAGCAATTATGGGTATAATAGGGTAATAAACTTTAAAATCTCTTGTTAAATTAGGTTGAGATTGTCTTAACTTAATTAAACTTAATAAGCTTATAAGATATAAACTCACCGCACCAAAGACTGCTAATATGATTAGGTTGTTAGATAAATCAGCTGATAAAGTTGTAATAATGCCAAATATCCCAGGGATGATCAGCGCCCAATATGGAGCGTTAGTATTAGGAGATAATTTACTTAAAAATTTAGGCAAAACCCCATCTTTTGATAAAGCATAAACTTGCCTTGAGTAGCCGATAATAATCCCATTTAAACTTGCAAATAGTCCAAATAAACCAAATACATCAACTAAAATAGGTAGCCAAGGTTTATTAGGGTACGCAAGAGCTAGCGCATTTGGAAGAGGATGATCTGTTATATTTAAATTATTACCAATATTGCCATGATTTGTTAAAAGTGCGGTTATAAAAATAGTTAAAAAGGCGAATATAGCAAGTGTAATAATTGCGGCAATAAAGCTTTTAGGAATGTTTTTCTTTGGGTTTTTTATCTCCTCTGCTGTCATTGCAACGCCTTCGATGCAAAGATATAGCCATATAGCAAAAGGAATAGTTTTTATAATATTATTAAATTTAATTTGGTGAAAATCAGTAATATTGGTTAAATATTGAGTTAGATGATTCGTTTGTATTATATGCAAGCCGTAATAATAATAAATTACTAAGCCTGCTAAGGCTATGAGTGTGACAGTAGTTTCAAATAGGCTTAAGTTTTTAGTGCCTGATAAATTTATCAGTATACAAATTATAAAAGCTGAGACACTTGCAATTTTGGGGTTAATGGCAGGGATTATAAAATGCATATAACTCCCGATAGATACAGCTATAGCAGGGGGTGCGAAGATAAATTCAATTAAGCAGGCAATTCCTGCCAGATAACCTATAAAAGGCCCAAATGCCGCGCATGCAAAAGCCGAAGGCCCACCAGATTTTGGGATTGAAGTTGCAAGTTCAGCAAAGCAGAACATTAAACAGATATAAAATATGGTTACAAACCCTGCTGCAAGGAGCATGGCTGGCACGCCGCCAACTTCAATGCCGTAGTTCCAGCCGAAATATTGACCGGATATGACCATGCCAATGGCGATGCAATAAATATTAAAAGCTGATAGTTTTTTGGAAAGATTCATAAGCTTAGCTTTGTTTTTTTTATATAAATTTAAAAATAGTATAATCTTTTTAGCTAAAACATATCCAAATTATGTTAGTGTTTTAATGCGTTTTAACATATAAAAATAAAAAATTGGGGATAAAAATGCCAAATAAAGCTTTTGATATAACACGACGAAGGTTTATTAAAGCCCTGTGTCTTTCTAATAGTGTATCAGTAGAAGTATCTCCTAAAGCTGTTCAGACTTTATTTACTTATAGCGCAGAATCGTGTGATCGTATTAGTCTGGTTATTAGTGATGCGATTGATGATAGCGCCCCAGAGCGTAGAAATCTGCCTGAAATTATGGATCAATTAAGTGGAGTTTATAACTTTAAAGATTTATACACTGAAGCGCAAATATCTGAATGGGTAAGGCTCAAAGAACTCTCTAGTGGCGGCGGTGCAGGAGTTGAGGTTGAGAGCACAACGCCAATAGCATCAGCTGGGGCAGGTAATTTTTTAACCCACAACGCCAATAGCATCAGTTGGGGCAGGTAATTTTTTAACCCACAACGCCGTCGTTGCGAGCAAGCCGCCAGGCGAGTGTGGCAATCTCCTACCTAACTGCAGTTAATTTACTATAGTAATAAAAACCTGCTGCAAGTAGAATTGCTGGCACGCCACCAATTTCTAGGCCATAGTTCCAGCCGAAATATTGGCCGGATATTACCATGTATATTGCGATGCGATAAATATTAAAAGCAGATCGTTTTTTGGAAAGGTTCATTAGCTTGGCTTTTTTTAGATTTTGTTTTTATTCAAATTTAACCTTAAGATAATTATAGGAAATAAAAGTCAAATTAAATTATAAGTAAATTTCAAGATGAAAATCATAATTTTACCTTAATGTTTATATGGCAATATATGCTTGAGCTAAAACTTAAATATTTAGCTGCTAATAGAGAATCTGTTTAGCTAAATAGGCTTTTAATCTAAAATAGATAAATATGAAACTAAGGAAAAGCAAAATGTCAAATGATCAAGAAAGGAAAGAGAATTTATTTAAGTTATGGTGCCAAGGGCTTGGCCTGGAAGTTAAGGAATGTAACCTGATGACTGATAACAATAAAGTTGATGTGAAGCTGGATCCGGCTAGCCTGATAGCAGTAGGAGGCGCCAATGGAGCCCGAGATATTATCAAAGAAGCACTCAAAATGGCTATTGATAGGATGAATCCAGTAGTTATGACAGCTATGTCCCTCGTAGGCCAACTGGAAAGATGTTATTCTTCAGAAGAACTAGCAGACTTTACCCCACTGGCAGAGCTGGCAGATACGCCAAGCGGCAGGATGGTCCGAGAGCGATCAGTAGCAGGCGGCGGCGGAGCACAGGCAGCACAGCCATCCGCGGCAGAGCGCCGAGCGCAAGCAGCAGCAGGCGGCGGTGCAGTACAGTTAAGTCCTCCTTTGGCCCCACAAGATAAAAAAGATCTGAAAGATTTTGTATTGGGTGTCCTAGATGCAGCTTGCCGAGGTACTTCCAAACCCGAGATCACCGTTGAAATTCAAAGTGGTGATGACCTTAGTCGCGCTTATAGAGGTACGCTAACGTGCACTGCAGATGCGTTGATCCCGATGTGGATGGAAAAAGTAATTCCAGTTATAAAAAAACACGCAGCAATCTCATGCCCAGACAAAGATTGGTTCAGTGAAAATGAGCCATTATTGATAGAGGCTTGCAACACTTACTTCCGAGTGAGGATTACACAGGGGATTAAGGTTAAATTGCAACCTCAGATGGGTGCGGCGGCGGCGGCGGGTAATGCTACTCCGATAGCAGCAGCAGCAGCAGCAGCCCCTTTGCCTCCGAGCCCTGAAGACAATGAAAACAACTCCTCAACTGGGTGAGGAAGTTATCTAATATAACTTGTATGATCGGTATCGCAGTGTATCTGACGCTGCGGTTCCCCGATCAGTTGTGTTAATTAGGTCAGTAAAGTTTTACAAAATCAAAATTTCTTACAATACTCATATTCTAATTTATTTAAATCAGCAATATTTTCACCTTGAGATTCAACTAATATAATATCAGCAGATATATCACTAAAATCAGCTCGAAAGTGCACACTGCTTTTTAAAACTAATAAAGAAAAGTCTTGAGCTTTTATCCCTAGATGGGTAAATACCGCTTGATCCGCAGCTTGCATTTTACGGGATGAAACTAAAATATAAATATCGTTATGTTCTAATAATGCCATTGGTCCGAGTTTGATTTTCATATTTTTATAAAAATCGCCGGTTCCGGTGAAATCGCCGTTAGTTAAATTTTTAATAATAAATTTATTTTTGAAATTGCCATCTCCTAGGCTCAAAGTTATTTGATTCCCTATTTTATTTTGGTGAGCTAGTTTGGCAGCGCTTGGGTCCCACATTACTGCTACGGCAGCATTTTTGATTTTATTTGTAGCTAATAATTTTAATATGCCAGTTGTGTTGGATACGCCACCGCAACCGGAGTTGTCCTGAGTGTCGGCGAAGATTATGGGTTTGTTGCCGGAGGAAGGAGATTGCCACGTCACTTCGTTCCTCGCAACGACAGCTGTGTGGGTGTTGTTTTTTGTTGATGGTGTCTGGTTTGTATCTTGCGTTGGGGTGTTGTTTTTTGTTGATGGTGTCTGGTTTGTATCTTGCGTTGGGGTGTTGTTTTTTGTTGATGGCGCGTTTATTTTTTCTTCTTTAGGTATATTATTTTGCTCTAGTTTTTTTTCTATATAATAATCTATTGCCTCTTGCTCTGAAAAAAGTTTTAGCTCGAACTCACCTTTATTTGAATTTATATATTCAAATAAGGATGTTATTGCAGTTGTTAAGTTATCGGTATTATTTGTATTAAAGTCATATCCAATTACCGTAGGGCCAGTGTAGGTTGAATCTGCTAAGGGGAAGGCTGGGTTAAAAGATAAACTTACACTGAACTGGTGTTCTAATTGCTCTAATTTTTGGTAAATATCTTTGCATGGATTCGTTAAAGTGCATTGTGATGTGAGCGGGATTAGAAAGTCTAGTCTTAAGATTTTTTTAGCAATTGGGTGGGAGATTGCCGCGTCACTTCGTTCCTCGCAACGACTACCCCACCGCTGTCGTTGCGAGGAAGCCGAAGGCTGACGTGGCAATCTCCCACCCCACCGCTGTCGTTGCGAGGAAGCCGAAGGCTGACGTGGCAATCTCCCTCCCAACTGCAACATCATATCCAAAGCCTTCGCTGCTGCCATTCCTGTTTTAGCCATGTCCACATGCGGGTAAGTTCGATAAGAGATAATATAATCGCTCATATCAAAAGTTGTATCACTAATATTTGCATGTAGATCGTGTGATAAAATTATTGGGATATCAATCTCAAAAGAAGCTAGTAGCTTTCTAATTTGATAGACTAATTCACCCTCGCCATCTTCTATGTGCTCGCAAACCATAGAGCCATGTAGATCAAGATATATGGCATCCAATTTGTCTTTTTTATCAGATTTTTTCGACGTAGTCTCGCAACGACGGCGTTCGGTTGTATTATCTATAATGCAACTTAATCCATCTAAAATATTTGTAACAATGCTTTCAAAAGCATGTTTAGTAACTTTGCCTGCAGGTTGAGCATTGGCCCAAGTTAATGGATAAAGATCAAAATCATATTCTCTAGCTTGCTTGATAAAGCCTGCCATTGGCATATTGCCATCTTTAAAAACTTCAAAAAAATCATCCCCAGCTGTTATCCCCGGCCAATTATCTGCTAGTTCAAAATCAGCCAGGGTAGTTAAATGGGGTGAAAAAGTATTGGTTTCATGATGAAATCCGGCGATGGCTATCTTCGGCAAGGAATAAGTTCTCCATAATGATATCTTACTTTATGAGGCGCTAATAGTAATGCTGATCCAGCCCTAACTAAATCTGAGCCTCGGTGGTTTGGGCTTCTTAAATTTAACCTTTGGAATCTGCCATTAGGAGCAGGGTGTTCTTGTAGCCTTTGTCCTCTTAAATTTAATCTTTGGTGTCTGCTATTAGGAGCAGGGTGTTCTTGTAGCCTTTGTCCTCTTAAATTTAATCTTTGGTGTCTGCTATTAGGAGCAGGGTGTTTTTGTAGTGTTTGTTCTCTTAAATTTAATCTTTGGAATCTGCTATTAGGAGCAAGGTGTTTTTGTAGTGTTTGTTCTCTTAAATTTCTAGGTTCTGATCGGACTCTGGTTGGTTTTTCTTGATCTTTAGGATCTTTCCAGAATACTAGCTGAGGTTTAAATTTTACAAGCTCACTTGGGCCATGGGTTGGCTTATTATTTCTAGTATCCTTAAGTAACTTTTGCATTTCACTTCTTTTTATAAGGGCAGTTTCTTTTGATTCTATTAAAGCTTTAAAGTCTTTAGGGTAGTGACGTTTGGAAAATATTAAAGGCATTTGTGATTCTCCTGTTTTATTCTTTTTGTTATTATTTTGGCGATATATTATGCCTCAACATATATTCCATGCAATGCATTGTTAAAGATTTTATGAAAATCTTCTTTACTTAACTCTCTTGGATTACCAGATGTAGATGGATCAACTAAAGCTTGCTTAATAATATTATCAATATCCTCAGCACTTGCATCTATATTTAAATCAGATAACTTATTTGGGATATTAATTTCTTTACATAAATCTATCAGCCAGTTTAAAAATCCATCAAAGCTTGCATCTTTTAAATCCAAATATTTAGCTAGCCTAATAATTTTATCTTTAATTTTATCTTTGTTAAAAATTAGAACATATGGCATAAAAATTGCATTTAATAAACCATGGTGAAAATCATAAATAGCCCCAACAGGATGAGAAAGAGAGTGCACAGCGCCTAATCCTTTTTGAAAGGCTGACCCACCCATAATTGATGCAGCCATAAGATTTGATCTTGCGGTTATATCAGAGCCATCCTGATAAGCAATAGATAAATTTTCTTTGATTAATCTGATACCTTCAACTGCAATTCCATCAGCTATAGGATGATATCCTGGTGCACAATATGCTTCTAGATTATGTGCTAATGCATCCATGCCAGTTGCGGCAGTTAAATGCGCCGGCAGCTTTAAAGTTAAAGCAGGATCTGCAATTACCAAATTTGGAGTCATTTCAGGGTGAAAAATAAAGCGCTTTTGTTTTTTGTCTTCATCAATTATTACAGCAGCACGCCCAACTTCAGAGCCTGTGCCAGCTGTAGTAGGAACAGCAATAAGTGGAATAATTTTATCTGATGCTATTCTTTTAAAATTATCACCTACATCCTCAAAGTCCCACAAATCACATTCTGTATGTATTAGCTGATAAGCACAGATCGCAATAGTTTTTGCACTATCTAAAGCGCTGCCACCGCCAATTGCAATTATCCCATCATGCTTATTATCAAAAAATTCTTTAGCGCCATCAGTGATATTTTTGGCAACAGGGTTAGGTTTTATATCAGTAAAAATGCCATGTTCTATATGATGATCATCTAAAATCTTACAAACATTTTGCATGATATCTAGTTTTGCAAAATTTGGATCTGTTATAAAAAGTGGATTTTTGATATTTAGCTCTTTTAATGCTTTAGGTAAAGCTTGGATTTTATTTTCCCCAAACCAAATGCTAGTTGGGTAGTTCCAGTTATTATTTAAATTTGTCATTTTTCACTCCTATTAACATTTGATAATTATATTTGAATATATTTTGAGGGATGGCTATTTTTATTTAATAAGATAATAAGGATTATATTATGCTTTATTTTATGGGCAATATCTATCATTGGTAGTTTTATTATACATATATCAATAATGAGGTTTTTTAGTTAAAAATCAACTTTAACAACAGCCTTATTAAAATCTTAAAATTATCATAAATACTGAAAACCACGCATGATTTAATATGACATTTTTATCTGGAGATCCTGCCTGTTTTCACATTTTTTTCAAAAACACACATTTCTTAATAAAATCTTAATATTTATCTGGTAAATTATCACGTGTAATTGTGAAGTTGTTTTTAACTAAATAGCTTCTTAATAAATTTATTAGCTTATTATATTAAGGATCTATTTGAATGGCTCAAGCACAAGACTCGATAGCGGGAAACTTAGAAAAAGAACGTGAACTATGCTATTTATTATTAGAGATAGGTTTAACAGGAATTGACCCCTGCGATGAGGGTGATGTCAATTATGCTTGCAAATCGGTAGCAAATGCTATCAAAGAAAATATTTCAGATAATTTGCTGATATCTTTAAAATGTCCAGTATCTCTGGAATTTTTTAGTTTTGAAGATGAAGAGGGCCAGAGCCCTAATGATGCTTATTTGACATCATCTGGAAATTCTATCTCTTATTTTGCTAAAGAGAGAGTAACGAAATGCCCTGTATCACAGGCAGATTTGCATTGGTCTAAATATAATAATCCTCTTAAGAAATTGTATAAACATTTAATTGAGCATGAAGTTTTAACGAAGCCTGGAGTAAAAAAACAATCACAACCTGATGTTGATGATGATAAAATGAAGCCTCAAGTTCAAGGTGGTGAACTGGATCTTGGTGTTGATGAAAAGAAATTGAAAGAACTTAATATAAAATTGAAAGAACACGCACCTCTTTTTTGGGAAAATAAAATAACACAATGCATAGAAAGCCCATTTGATAAAAAATCTTTTTTCAATTTAATAAAGTCGTTACCATCTGAATTTTTTATACCATTTCTAGATAAATATCCGGACTTTAGGTCGAGAGTTATGGATCCAATTTTTTTGGAAGTTATTAGCTTAGTTGAGCAAAGTAGGAGAAAGGCTTTATTAAGTGTAATAACATATGAAGAAGTTATAACGGCACTAACCTATGAAGAAGGAAGGCTAGAAGGTGAAGTTCTGGATTTTATTATAGAAGGAGTAAAAAAACAATCAGAATCTATAGTATATACTATAAAGCAAATTGTGACGGGAAAATCGAACGGGAGACCCCTAATAAAACCTATTTTATTAAATAATATAGTTGGTAAATTAGAAGTTGATAGTCTAGATGGTAAAATGCTAGATCTAATAGTGTATCATATGTTTGCAGATCAAGGTTTCGACTTGCAGGACCTTGGTCATCTTCAGGAGTTTCTGAAAAAAGTTGCATTATCTTCTGAAGTATTTGAGAAAATGGACACTGAATCTAAAAATTATTTTGATCAATTATTAGAAAGGAAGAGTAAAGGTATCCATACAGTAACGCGATACCTCAAAGAAAAATTAGAACTAATAAATAAAATTGATGTAAAGGACAAAGAAAGTGCTATTGAATTTCTGCAACAGTATGGTGCAGCTGAATTAAAAGAAATTTTAGAAGATAAAGATTTAAAAATCTTACTAAATAAGTATTTTAAAAAGTATCTTTGTTTCGACAAAGACCTAGTTAAAAATCTTGACCCTGAGCAATATAAAATTTTATTGGATTGTGAAAATTTAAAAGATATAAGTATTGAGGTTATTCAAGAGTATGGGGAAGTTATAAGCCCAGATGTTTTTTTAGAAGAACAGGCTGCAGGTGGCAGGTCTACTTATTCTCAAAACTTTAAAAAATTATGTGTAGATTTAATTGGAAGTGATTTTGACAAACTGGAAAAGATTCTTCAATTAATATGTAAAGAGCCTGACAACTACGCTTCTTCGTTAAAAGACGTGGAAGTTTATTTGGAGAATTTTATAGATGCTTTGAAAGATGATATGAGTAATATTATTACCGACATAGATAGGCTTATAAAAATCACCCGAAGTGTAATAAAAAACTTTGATTATAAATATTATGAATGCTATAGGGGTTACATCAGTTCGCTTAATTATAAGTTATTAGGTTCTATTAGCAAAGATCATTGGAAAATATTGGTTCCAGATGTAGATAATCTCGCTAAATTAATAAAACTATATGCTGACAATTATCGTTCCTTTGGAATATCTTTAGTAGAAAAAGTATTCTCTAATCTTGATAAGAGCTTTTTTAGTAAGATTATAACTGTAGATGATATTGTCAAAGTTCTACGTGCATGTCATGGTGGTGAGAATAAAAAGCTAGTTATAAAAGCTTTGAAAGTCCAATTACCTAAGATAATTACAAGTGCTGATGATCTTGCTCGAGTTCTACGTGCATGTGGCTCAGAGGTGAATAAAAAGCTAGTTTTATGTTCTTTATAAGGCAATTTACCTTAGATAATTACAAGTGCTGATGATCTTGCTCAAGTTCTACTTGCATGTGGCTCAGAGGTGAATAAAAAGCAAGTTGTAGGTTCTTTAGAAGGCAAGTTACCTGAGATAATTACAAGTGCTGATGATCTTGCTCAAGTTCTACGTGCATGTGGCTCAGAGGAGAATAAAAAGCTAGTTATAAAATCTTTATTAGGTTCTTTAGAGGGCAAATTTCCTGAGATAATTACAAGTGCCGGTCAACTAAAGATAGTTCTTGAGCTATGTCGCTTATATAAGGATAAAAAACAAGTTATAGGTGCTTTAAAAGAGAAATTACCTGGTGTAATTACAAGTGCAGCTGAGCTTGCTCAAGTTCTGGGTGTATGTGGTTCACCAGCGAATCAAAACCAAGTTATAGAAGCTTTGAAAGAAAAAGGTTTATTGTCTGATAAAATTGAAAATGCATATGAGCTTGCTCAAGTTCTGGATGCATGTGGCTCAGAAGAGAATAAAAAGCTAGTCATAGAGTTTTTAACAGCAAATGGCGTATTATCTGGTAAAATTCAAAATGCATATGAGCTCGTTCAAGTTCTACGTAAATGTGGCCCAGATAAGAATAAAAAGCAAGTCATAGAAGCTTTAACAGAGAAATTACCTGAGATAATTACAAGTGCAGCTGAGCTTGCTCAAGCTCTGGATGCATGTGGCTCACAAGAGAATCAAAACCAAGTTATAGAAGCTTTGAAAGAAAAAGGTTTATTATTGTCTGATAAAATTAAAAATGCAGATGAGCTTGCTAAAGTTCTGGATGCATGTGGCTCAGAAGAGAATAAAAAGCAAGTCATAGAATTTTTAACAGCAAAAGGCGTATTATCTGGTAAAATTCAAAATGCAGCTGAGCTTGCTAAAGTTCTGGATGTATGTGCCTCAGAAGAGAATAAAAAGCAAGTCATAGAAGCTTTAAAAGAGAAATTACCTGAGATAATTATAAGTGCCGCTGATGTTATCAATATTCTAGGTGCATGTGGCCCAGAAGGGAATCAAAGCCAAGTTATAGCATCATTATCCAGTTACAGAATTAATTTTATATTCCAAGAGATGCATGATGAATTTTTTAAAGTACAGGGGCAACGAGTCCTCCATAGAAACCGAAATATGTTGCCGTTTTCTCAGGTAGTCGCTAAATATATCTTTTTGAAAAGAGAAATAAATGATGTTGATCAACTTAGCATCGATGTGCTAGCAAAATTACTATTTGTTAACATTAGCTATGAAGGTTCCAGCGCCCCAAAAATGCAGAGTATTCCTAAAGTAGGAGTAAATGTATTACCAGTTGTATCACAAGCTATTGGAGGATTAGCTCCAGGTCAGAGTTCGAGAGATTTTAAACAAGTACTAAGGACTTTAACTAGATCCAAGTTGGGTGGCCTTAGAGGCTGGCGCCGTGACCGGGCAAAGAGTCAAGCATACCAAGAGGTTATGCGAGCATTAGATGCAGATGCAGGAGGAGCTGCAGCCGCGGCTGGTAGTCTATAGGATCGGAGTGCTAACCTGTGACTGAAGAACTATTAAATTAGATTTAAACAGCTTCATAGTTTCGGCTTGTTGGCTCTTGCTTATTAGCTTGATGGTTATTTGATTAATCATTAACCAATCGTTTTTTCAAATGATATGATTTAACTCTTGTTAGATGCTCATAACCTAAAGCAGATAAAGTAACGCCTCGACCTGAATTCTTAACTCCACACCAAGCTAAAGCAGGGTCTAGATAATCACATCTGTTCATAAACCAAGTCCCAGTTTGTACTTGTGAGCCGATATTAATCGCGCTAATTTCATCTTGGGTCCAGATTGAAGCAGTTAGGCCATATTCGCTATCATTCATAAGCTCTATGGCTTGTTCATCAGACTCAACTCTCATAATTCCAACTACTGGCCCAAAGCTTTCATCTTTCATGATAGACATTTTATGATTTGTATTTGTTAAAACTTGTGGAGCGAGATAATTTTCTCCTAAATTTTTAATATCAAAATCATCAGGGCTAATATGCGCACAAGCTCCTAAATCTATAGCTTCTTTAATTTGCTCTTTAATATATTTTGCAGCAGACTCTCTAACAACTGGCCCAAGATTTGTGGTTTTATCAGTTGGGTTGCCGAGCTTGTATTTTTTGACAGCTTGGACATATAAATCCACAAAATCATTATATAAACTTTTGTGCACATAAATTCTTTCAACTCCACAACATGATTGCCCCGAATTAAAAAAAGCACCGTCTACTAAATTCTCAACCGTATTTTTAAGAAGATCAGGAGTGTTTATGTCTTCTCTAACATATGCTGGGTCCTTACCGCCAAGCTCCAGTCCAACATTAGAAAACTTATTAGCAATAGAACTTGCTGATTGAATTTTTTGCCCACCTTGCACTGACCCTGTAAAGGCAATGTAATCTACTTTTTTATTTTCAGATAATTTTATTGTTTGCTCATGAGTTAAATATAAACTTTTGAATATATCTTTAAATTCCGTGTTATTAGTTTTTTCAAGAGCATATTCAAATGCTTGTTGATAATGCTCTCCAGTTTTTAAAGTTTGCGTGGAAGGTTTTAAAATTACAACATTGCCTGCCATAATTGCCGGGATAATAGCGTTAACCGATGTTAAATAAGGATAGTTCCAAGGAGCGACTACAAAAACTATTCCAATTGGTTCACGGTTTATAAATCTTGTAAAATTATCTTTTTGTGGCAATTCTTTTTTTGCTAAAGCTTGCGGGGCAATATCAATCATGTAATTAGCGCGCTCACTAAAACCTGCAATTTCACCAGCGCTTTGGGTGATAGGGCGGCCCATTTGCCATGTTATTTCTTTGGCAATTTCATCTTTTTTTTCATTAAAATAGTTTATTATTTCTTTGCAAATTTTAGCTCTAGTTTCAATTCTAGTTTGGCGCCATTTTTTTTGAGTATTATGAGCATTAGATAACGCATGTTTTATTTGTGTATCAGTCGAGGCTTCTTTTGAGTAATAAACTTTATTATTAACTGGTGATATTGTTTTTAAGGTAGTCATGATTGCTCTTTTTCCTCTTATTATATTTATTTAAGTATTTTCAAAGTAACGTTGTAGCTCCCAGTCTGTGATAGCTTTTTGATATTGCAAAACTTCCCATTTTTTAGTTTCAGAATAATCTTTTACAAAATCTTTCCCAAATAAATCTTTGGCAGCATTTGAGTTTTCAAATAGTTTAGTTGCTGAATTTAAATCTTTGGGTAATTGAGTCTCTTTAGAATATGTAGGATTTTTCAGATCAAAGGCAGGCTTAAGTTTAAGTTTATTTTCTATTCCGTATAAACCAGATGCTAAAGCTGCAGCATATGCCAAATATGGGTTTGCGTCAGCACCTGGGATTCTATATTCAATTCTTTGAGATTTTTCTGAACCACGTATAACCCTTAAGCTTACGGCACGATTATCAAAACCCCAAATGGCATCAGTTGGTGCCCAGCAATTAGGGATATATCTTGCATAAGAATTAACATTAGGTGCACATAAAACCAAAAATTCACCCATCAAAGCTTGTTGGCCTGCAATAAAATGTTGCATTGTTTTGCTCATGTTATTTGAGCAAGAAGCATCAAAAAACGTATTTTTATTTGAGATTTTATCTAGTAAAGATAAGTGAATATGCGCGCCATGCCCTTGAACATCTGCGTTATATTTAGCCATAAAATTTGAGCTTAAAGCTCTTCTGTCTAGTAAAATCTTAATAAATGCTTTAAATAAAGCTGCATTGTCCGCGCAATTAATGTTTGAATCAACTTTTAGGGCCGCCTCTAACATGCCTTGGCCAATCTCTGTATGTAAGCACTCAAGTGGTATATTCATGGCTTTAAAAGATTCTAGAATATCGCAGCAAAGTTGATCATTAGCGCTGTTTTTTCGAATAGAATAACCAAAGTTTCCTTCAGATAAGGGAGTTAAGTTTTTAAAGTTTTTAGCTCGTAATTGCTCAGAAGTCTCTTTAAATACGCTAAATTCAAATTCCATCCCAGATTTTATGGCAAATCCCATATTATCAGCTTTATCTAGGATTTTTTGAAATAAACTTCTTGGACATAATTTTTTGGCATCATCTTCAAACTGACATAAGAAAAATATGCTATTTGGCTCCCACGGAATTACTTTGGCAGATTCCGGTATTATTTTTATTTTTGCATCAGGATAACCTGTGTGACTCCCAGTAAAATCCATATTGGGAATTAAAGCATCATCAATATCACTGCCTAAAATTCCATCATAAAAACCACCGTTATTATCAAGTATAGAAAAGAACTTTTCTTTGGAGATAATTTTGCCGCGTAAAATTCCGTGTAGATCAAATAAACCAATCTTTATATAAGAGATATTGTTATCAAGAATATACTTTTTTGCCTGAGCAATATTTGTTATGTTTATTGATTTTTCGTGACAAATATTGGGAGTTTCAATTAGCATTTTTTAAGGCCTTATTATTATAATAAAATAATAAGGATCATATCACGCTTTGTTTTGTTCGCAAACTATATGATTTAAGTTTTAAATTAAGATATCTTTGAAAATAAGCGTGTTTAGTTAAAAAAGTTAGGGATGCTATATGCAAAATTGTGTTATATCTTTGTCAGATAAAAAAGACCGTAAAGATATATACAGACTGCGTCACGAAAAACAGAACATATCGAATTTAGGTATTTTATACGCAGGGTGCCCCATCCTTCTTGTTTAAGCAGTGAACAGCACAGCCCAAGCTCGTTACTATGCTCGACACTGTCAGTAAAGCTTCACCTGCTGTTTTTTGTCCTGGACCACAAGAGTCTCCATTATTGCACATTGCAATTAGAACTATACCAATAACAAAAGAAGAACCTAAACAACATGCAGTTGCACCAAAATAAGCTAATTCTTTATCTCTCATAAAATTACTCCTTAAAATAGTTATTGTATTTATTTTTAAACACTTCATTGAAGTTGTAGATTATGTATAATTAATTTAATAATACAAATTTATATTAAACCTTATAATAATAAAACCAAAATAAAACATGAGCTAATATAGTTAATCTCATAATAAACAATTGGTTATGCATTTATGGCTCATCTGTAAAAAACGTGACCAGTTTTCTTTATCTAAATCTTACTTAATATGCTTAGTAAATTTATTAACAAATTTATTAGGAGGTTTTGATGAAACGATTTTCTTTTATATCAGCATTACTTATTTATTCTTTAATGCCAGTTATGGCACATGCCGAAGTTACTGACACTTTGAATAATTTTTTTTCATATTTAACTGGAGGGGTTGGCAAGACAGTTGCTGCTTTAGCCATAGTTGGAATTGGTTTTGGTTGTTTTGCCTTGGGTAAAATTCCTAAAAGTTATGTGATTTCAGTTGTAACCGGAGTAGGGGTTTTATTTGGCTCAAAAACTATTTTGAGCATGTTGACAGGTTAACACGCTGTGTTATTTAGATATGGCATTTTTACTAGGATCTCTTTTTTAAAAAATAACTAACCTAGGATGAAATAGCCTTCTCCATGACTGTCGTTGCGAGACTACGTCGAAGCAATCTCGGGCGTAGTGCAAAGCACGTAGTCCGTATGGGTTTTTTAAAAATAGATAAAGAATAATTTTTTCATATAGTTAAGGCATTAAATATGAGCCAGTCACAAATACACAAAGCAAAAGTTTTTAAAGCGTTATCACGCCCAGCCATGATTATGGGCGTTGATTATGATTATTTCTATTTATCTAGTCTATTTGTGATGCTGGTATTTGTTTATTCAGAAAATATCGGCGCATTATTTTTGTTTGCACCAATGCATCTAGTAGGCTGGATCTTATGCAAAATTGACCCATTTATATTTAAATTAATTTCAGCAAGGGCAACTATTGGCATAACTAAAAATAAATCTTTGTGGGGAGCTCAAAGTTATGAGGCGATATAAAAAAACATTGCTCCAAGAAGTTGGAGTATCAAAGCATGTTCCAATTAAAAATTTACATAGCCCAAGCATCTTTGAGACTAAAAATGGCGCATTAGGAACCATTATTTCTCTTAAGGGCATAAGTTTTGCAACCCAAACTAGTGATAGTATTAATTCATCCAGAAGCACTTGGCATAATGCATTGAGTTTATTGGATGATAGGTTTTGTATAAGTGTATATATTAAGCGAAAAAGGCTTAATATAAGCTTACAAGGTAGTTTTGAAGATGAGTTTTCAAAAACTATTGATAAAGCGTATTATCAAAAATTTAAAGATAATAACTGTTATCAAAATGAGATTTATTTAAGTTTAATCTTAAAAGGCATGAGCTCTTCTAAATATGGAAAATTAGATAATTTTTTATCCAAAATTTTAGCCCAAAAAAACAAATCAAATAATAAATCTCATAAATATTATTTTACTCAAAATAATATTGCAGAACTAACTAGAGCGCGGGATCAGTTAGTTGCATCTTTAGAAATTTTTGGCCCACAGGTTTTAGGAGAGTTTGATCAAAAAAATAATTTATCAGAAGTTATGAGCTTTTTTGCAAGTTTTATAAATGGTTTTGGTGAAAATTATTATAATAAATTTGCGTATCCAAAATGTGATATTAAGTGTGATATTAAGTGTGATATTAAGGATGATATTAAGGATGATATTAAAGGTGATATTAAGTGTGATATTAAAAGAGATTTTAATAATAGCTTTTCTAACAAAAACTCATCTAATTCTAAAATCATAAATAAAATTGATAATACTAGCCAGTTAGATTGTTTTTATCCAAATATGGATTTGGCTCATTATATTTGTGCAAGAAGAATATTTTTTGGAAAAATTATAGAGTTTCAAAGCTTAGATTTAGAAGAAAATTTATATGCAAGTATGTTATCAGTTAAGATTTATCCAGCTAATACCTCAGCGGATATGTTAGATAACTTATTACATATAGATTCAGAATTTATTTTAACTAATCATTTTTTAATTGAGCCAAATGATGTGGCACAAAAAAAGATTTCAAAACAGATTATACGGCTTGATAATTCTAATGACCCGGCGATATCCCAACAGCTTGATTTAGAAAATTGTCAGGATGCTTTAGCTTCAGATAAGATAAAAGTTGGCAAGCATCAAAATACTTTGATGATTTTTGCTAATAACCTAGATTCTTTAAATAAAAATATTCAACAAGCTGTTAAAATTTATGCTGAAGCTGGCATAATTCTTATTCAAGAAAGTATTGGGCAAGAAGCAGCTTTTTGGTCACAACTGCCAGGGAATATGCAGCATATTGTGCGTGCAACTTTGGTGACAAGTTTTAATTATATTGATTTTTGTCCGCTGCATAATTACCACACCGGATTATTCAAACAAAATCATTTGCAACAACCGGTGGCTTTATTACAAAGTCCTGCAAAAACTCCAATATTCTTTCATTTTCATGCTAAGGGCAGTGGAGATCTAAACGATTTTACTCCAGGGCACACAACTATTATCGGAGGTAATGGTTCTGGCAAAAGTGTGTTTATGGGTTTTATGGACTCACAATTATCAAGATTTGGTGGGAAAAGTTTTTTCTTTGATCGAGACCGAGGGTTGGAGTTATATGTTCGAGCTTGTGATGGCGCGTATTATACGTTTAATCCTATTAAAAATAAGATCAAGTTAAATCCATTTAAGCTTAAAGATACTCCAGAGAACAGAGCTTTTTTAAGTATATGGCTAGTAAATTTAGTATCTGATAATGCAAGTGTGCCGCCCGATATAAGTAATTTATTTGCAAGTTGTGTAGATTATGCATATGAGCATTTAAGCTCTGATGATAGATGCTTATCCAGAGCTTTGGATTTAGTGCCGATAGATTTTAGCTTGCAAGCAAGTTTGGATAGATGGATTAATACAGGGTGCTTTGCAAGTTTGTTTGATAATAAAGATGAGGATTTAGATTTTAATAATAATAGAGTTGGTTTTGATTTAACGGCTTTATTAGATAATGATCTCGATCCTAATGTTTTAAAATCCGTGTGCATGTATTTGATGCATAGAATCAAGCAAACTTTTGATGGTTCAAGAGTAAGTTTATTTATGGATGAAGGCTGGCAGCTTCTAGATAATAATTACTGGACGGAGCAGTTAAAAAAAGATTTACCAACTCTAAGAAAACTTAATGCGCATATTATTCTTGCAACCCAATCCCCTGAATCAGTTATTAGCTCATCTTTAAGCGCGCAATTTTTAGATAACTGCGCAACTAATATATTTTTCACTAATGATAAAGCTAATTTTGAGAAGCATTATAAACACTTTGATTTATCAATAAGTGAGTTTGAGTTTGTTAAAAATACTCAAAACACAAAAAGATTATTTTTATACAAGCAAAGTAAAGATTCAAAAATTTGCAAACTTAATCTCGAAGGCTTAGATGATATTTTGGTTTTATTATCTGGCAATAAAAGAACTTTATCTTTGTTTGATAAAGTTGTTAAAGATTTAGGTGATAGGTTAGGAGGTGGGCCAGGTAGTAGGTTAGGAGGTTGTTTAGATATAAAAGCTAAAACTTGGCTGCCAGTTTTTCTAGAAAAGTTTAAGCAAGGAGATGCTTGTGCCTAGATTAATTATTATAATAATTAAAATAATTTTATTATTAATCTTTTTTAATAATATCTCTTATGCCTTATGGCCAGTCATAGACCCAACTGAAATTGCCAAAACACTAGAAGTTATTCAGCAATTAAAGCAACAATATGACACCTTAAAAGAACAATATAATCAGATGAAATCTCAATATAAAGCTATAACCGGAAATTATGGCTGGGGGGATTTAGGAAATAATCTAAACGATTTAAAAGATAGACAATGGAGCGCGGATAATTGGAAAGATGCTCTAAAAGGCTTATCCGGCGGTAATTCACAAAGATATACTCAATTATGGAATCAGTATAAAGCTAATCATCTTATTTTAAGTGAAGAAGATTTCTCTAAAGGCGCAGATGCAAATCTAGCAAAAAATTATAGCCAAAATTTAAAAGCCAATCAGGCAAGTAGTGTTATGTCAGATTATGAGTTCGAGAAGATAAATAAGCATCTACAAAAAGCATATGAACTTGGAAAATCTATTGAGAATGCTAATAAAAACAATGATCTCAAATCAGCGGTAGATTTAAATTCAAGAATTGAGCTTGAGTCTACTTTTATAAGTATCGAAATTTTGCGGATGCAAACCTTGTTAAATCAACAAACTGCGCAGGGTGGGGCAGCAACCCTCGCGTTGGATCAAGAAGCTGCAAGGTTTAATAAAGTGGAGGAGGATTAATGAGAAAGTTATATGTATCAATGATATTAGTTTTATTCGGGTTAAATATATCCGGCTGTGCAAGTGATTCCAGCAAAACTGTCTGCCCTAACTATGGCAAATGGTGTCACAAAAGGGCGATTAACTCTTGGTATCGGGGGTAGGGGTGATATGAAAATCCCAACTAGTATGCTGGTTCCAAAAATTATGCAACAAATAGATGCATCTTTAAATAATTTTGTATTTAGTGGTTATCAGGCAGCATCTAATTATTTAAAAATTCCTTTAGGGATAATTGCGGCGTTATATATCTCAATATTAGGTTATAGCATCATGATGTGTTGGGTGAAAGTTAGCATGTCAAACTTTGTAAAGTCCGTTTTGAAAATAGCCTTTATCTACATGTTAGTGACGCAATGGGGGTGGGTGTCTGAGTATTTGGTTAATTTTATTAATCAAGCTGTGGGTGAGTTAGGTGAGGCATTAGTTCGAGTATCGCCGATGCATATTTCAGATGGCAATGGGGTGTATGGGGCGCTACAAGAAGTATTGTCAGGCTTTGCAAGTATTGGCGCTAGAGTGATTGCCGCTGGCAGCTGGCATCTTTTATCTGCTTTATTTGATGGGGCAGTTATTTTAAGCGTGGGGTATATCTTAGTTGGGTTTGCTTTATTTGAACTTATTTTAGCTAAGTGCTTATTGGCGATATTATTTGTTTTCACACCTTTAATGGCCTTGGCATGTTTTTTCAAATCAACTCATGCAATTTTTGATAGATGGCTTGGGTCGATAGTCGGAGTGTTTTTATTACAGTTGTTTGTAATAGCAGCTTTAGCATTTGCTCTTAGTTTATCCAATTGGTGGATAGGAGCGCATAAATTAGATAGCGCTCTTGATCTTGGAAATGTTAATAGTTGGAGCGTGATTTTAGTTGGGATAATTAGTATGGGCTTGATCTTAAAAGCATCAACTATGGCTAATAATATTGGGATGGCGGTTAATAGTTCAGGTGCTTCTAATTTAATAGCAGGCGCTGTTGGCTCGTCTCTTACCCCCAGAGGCGGCGGCAATATGGTAAGAGAAATTATAAAAACGAGAAAAATATGAAAGAAAAACAAAAAGAAAAATTAATACCAGATTATTTCAAACTAGCAAGTAGCTGGTCGGATGATTGGGTTAGTCAAACTTTACAAGCCAAACAAAGATATAAACTACTTTTTATAATTATGAGTAGCTTATGCGCTTTATTAGTTATAGCACTTGTTTGCCTAACTCCCTTGGTTAGAACACAATTAATAGTAGTGCATGAAGGTGTTGGCGGCCAGGGGAGTTGGGTATCTTTAGTTAAAAATAATGAGAAGATACCGATATCTTGGGCGCGAGCTAAAAATGAAATCGCGCATTATGTTATCTCTCGAGAATCTTATGATCCACTTCTATATAAACATAATTTAAAGCTAGTCAAATTATTTAGTAATAAAACAGTTGAGTCCCAATATATTTTGGAGCAATCAGATAATAAAAGCGCTTTGATAAATACTTTAGGGGCCAAGGGTTATAGAACCGTAGATATCAAAAATATTTTGCCTTTAGATTTAGATAAAACTAGATCAGATGATCGTAAGGACAATTCTAATAAAGTTAATTTAGCAAATTTAGCAAAAGTGGATTTTGAAGTAATTGATCATTTTATTGGAAGCACTCAGGTCGTGCGGCAATCATATTCCGCAATAATTTCTTGGGATTATTTAGGGGCGCCGCCTGATCCTGATGGCAAGTTTAATAATTGGGATGGTTTTTTAGTTACTAAATATATCCGCCAAGTTGGGAAATAATAAGATCAAATAAAAGCAAATAGAAGAAAATAGAAGAAAATAGGATAAAAAATGAGAAAAATAAAAAAACAAAAATTAGCAACAGGCTTAATAAGCTTAACTCTAGCCATATTTATAATAATTCTAACAAGCATAACAAATCTTACCTATGCAAAAGTAAATCCATTAAGGCTTAACACAGATAACAGAATTGCAGTAGTAGCATTTAATAAAAACCAAGTAGTGCCGGTGTATGGCAGTGCGTTTATAACTACGCAAATAGTATTTGGGGATGATGAAATTATTCAGAACATTCAAAACGGGGATTTAGGAGCCTGGAGTGTGTCATTAAGTAAGAGCTTATCTAATATGCTATTTTTAAAGCCGACGGTAGATAATTCAAATACTAATCTTACCGTGGTTACAAATCATCACTCGTATTATTTTAATTTAATTGCCGAACCCAAAAATTCTAATAATTCTAATAACTCTGATTATTTAAATAAAAATAAAATAACTTATAGCTTAAAGTTTATATATCCAGAAGAGCAAAAGCTTAAATTAGAGCAAAGCTTATTCGATACGCAAGCACAGCAAAAAGCATTACTATCCGCGTTTTCACAACCTGAAAATTATAATTGGGGATATAGTTTTCATGGGGATAAAAGCATACTGCCGATGCATGTGTTTGATGATGGTAAATTCACTTATTTTCAGCTTAAGCCTAATCAAGTAATTCCTGCAGTATTTATGGTGGATAACTCCAAGGGCATGGAGGCTTTAGTAAATGTACAAACTAAAGCAGATTATTTAATAGCACACAGAGTATCCCCGCAATGGGTTTTAAGATCAGGGAAGAGTCATGTGGCAGTTATTTTTAATGATAAAAAGATTACCCAGATAAAAAATTCTGGAGCAATTTAACATGATAAATAAAACTAGAGCTAAAACTAGAGCTAAGACTATACCTAAGACTAGAGCTAATACTAGAGCTAAAGCTGATACTAAAGCTAGAACTAGAAAAGTTAAAATTTCTAGTAAATTCCTTAACCTTAGAAAAATATGCGCTTTATTAAAGTGTGGCTTATTAAAACTAAAACAAGATATTCTCAATAAGAAAACTATCTCAAAGGAGAATAATTTTTTATATCTCAAACAGATATCATCTCTAAATTCAAAAAGCTCAGGAAACCCAGAAAATTCAGATGGCAAATCTTTAGGAGCATCTTCAGATCAAAGAAAATTAATAGGAGTTGTGATCTTATTATTTCTAATTTTTATAATATTTTTTTTAATCTGGAATCCTTTTGCAAGCTCAAATTCAAATTTAAACTCAAAAAATAAATTAAAACTTGGATCTCAAAATAACTTAAGATCAAAAAACAATATGGCACCAATGGATAATATCTTGCTGCAAAATATTCGTAAGTTAGAAAAATTACAAATGCAAGCAAGAGAGGTTTTGCCAGGTTTTGGTAGAAATTTAAATCATCAAAAGGACAAAAAATTACAGGCCAGATTAAATGCCAAATTAAATGCCAGATTAAATGCCAGATTAAATGCACCAACTAGTGTTTATGATGCTGCATCAAATCTGAATAAAACTAATTATAATAATACTTCTCATAAGTTAGATCAAAATTTAGAGCAAAAAGGAAGTTTTAGTAAGATCAGATACCCAAGAGAAACTATAGCTCAAGGCACTATAATATTTGCGAATCTTGAAAGTGCAATTAGCAGTGAAATAGCTGGCATGTTAAGGGCTGTTATATCAAACCCGGTATACGCTTATAAGGGAGATAAAATTTTAATCCCAAAAGGCTCAAGGTTAATTGGGAAATACACTAGTGCTTTGGCAAATGGTTCGGCAAGTAATAGGTTATTTATTATTTGGAGTAGGATCATAACTCCCAATGGTTTATCTATTAATATTGATAGTAATGCTACCGATGCTTTAGGGCGGGCAGGATTAGGGGCCGATGAAGTTAATCATCATTTTTGGCAAATTTTTGGAACTTCAGCATTACTTTCCGTTATCGGGGCGGGGGCTGCAAGTTTTGATGTAAGTAGCAATACGCAACCAAATTCGGCGAATCAATATCAGCAGGCAATAGCTAGTAGTTTGCAGCAAAGTGCTGGTAGTACGCTTAGCTCTAATCTTAAAATCAAGCCGACTCTTTTGATCAAACAAGGTTCTGCAGTACGAGTTTTTGTCGCGCATGATTTAGATTTGAAAGGGGGTTTTGGTTATGCGTGAGTTGCGAGGTTTTTATAATCATTTTGATATTACGCTACCTAGAAGCAGTTGGCGGGAGATTGCCGCGCTCGCTTACGCTCACTCGCAACGACTGTTTTTTTTGCGAGGGTTTTTTCTTTCGTTAAGACTATCTTTTTTGAAATTATCCTTTCTTTGTCGTTGCGAGGAGGCTTTTAGCCGACGCGGCAATCTCCTTCCCGAACCAGTACAGTCGTTGCGAGTGAGCGTAAGCGAGCGCGGCAATCTCCTGCCCGAACCAATGCAGTCGTTGCGAGTGAGCGTAAGCGAGCGCGGCAATCTCCTGCCCGAACCAATGCAGTCGTTGCGAGTGAGCATAAGCGAGCGCGGCAATCTCCTGCCCGCAGCTGATATTACACACGTCTTTATTAAGCACATAACATGAGCAATAAAATAAAAAGCCTTAGCTATGGCTCAATAGCCTTATTACAACCTTTGCAAAAATGGCTGAATGATGGGCGCGTATCTGAAGTTATGTTAAATAAGCAAAAAGAAGTTTGGATAGAAAAAAATGGAACCCTAACTAAGCATGAAGTCCCTGAGCTTGGAGCTAGACATTTGGCGTGTTTATTTCAGTTATTAGCGAATGAGAATAAGCAGCGGATATCGCTAGAGAATCCGTTATTATCTGGCAGTTTGCCGGATGGGTCAAGGATACAATTGTGTTTGCCGCCTACTTCAAAAGATTATTGTTTTGCGGTTAGACGGCAGGTGGTCAGGGATTTAAGTTTAGATGATTATGATAATAGCTTTTTTTATTGTGGGGGAGGAGATTCTGGTTCCTTTTCTCAAAGGGGAGTTAGTGAGAGTTTGGATCCCCCCATCCTATCCTTCCCCCAAAGGGGAAGGGACACCGATAGGGAAAGTTTTCCCAAAAGGGGAGGTGAAAACTTTTTAACTTATTCTCCTAATTTAAATGCTGAATCCAAATTATCTTATCTTTATAAAACCAAAAATTACGCTGAATTTATAAAACTTGCGATATCCCTTAGAAAAAATATTGTCATATCAGGCGGAACATCAAGTGGTAAAACTACATACCTAAACGCTTGTATAAAATATATCCCAAAAGATCAGCGCTTGATTTTATTAGAAGATACCAGAGAGCTTAAAATATCGCATGATAATTATGTATCTTTATTAGCATCTAAGGGTGAGCAAAGCAGAGCCAATATAACCATGCAAGATTTAGTTCAATGCGCTTTGAGATTACGGCCAGATCGAATAATCATGGGTGAGATTCGTGGCAAAGAGATTATTGATTTTGTAAGCGCATGTAGTACTGGGCATGATGGTTCTTTAACAAGTATTCATGCAAATTCCCCAACTGGTGCTTTTATGCGGATGGTGCAGTTGTATAAATTAAACTGTGTGCCATCAATGCGGGATGATGAAATTTTAGCGCAGTTAAAATCTGTTATTGATATTGTTATTCAGCTGAATAAAACATCAAGGGGGAGGTGTGTTGGGGGTGTTTATTTTAAGGGTGTTGGCCTGTAGGATGGTGGGTATAATGAATAGGATAATATCTACTAGCCTTAGAAATAATCGAGGCTTTTTTATATTTTCTTAATATTTACTTAATATTTATCTGATAATATACCGCACATTAAAACTTAACGTTATAGTGATTGTTTGTGTAAGTTGTTTTTGACTAGACAGCTTTAGCTTCTCTTAGATATCAAAATTAAGTTTAATTTAAAATATTAATAAGGATATATTTAATGAATAAAGGTAACAAAATATTAATTGCTATAGTTTCTAGTGCATCAATGATGATATCTTCAAATGTTTTTGCAGCAGGATTATGTGTTTGGGGCGGCGGCTCATCTAAGAAGCTTAATAACATCGGGGATACATTTACATGTGACTTAGGTGGACGTTCGTTATCACCAGAGGACCATTCTGGAAGTGTATCTTTTGGGCTATCATCTATAAAATTATTAAATCCCCAGAGCTATATGTCAACAAAATACGAATGTACGCTAGACTTTAAGGAGTGGGACCCTAATATAAATCCAGGAGAAGAGCTATTCTATTCCTATACTTTAGCTAAATATAACCATGATGAGCAACCGCCTCTTAAAATAATAAGTAAAAAAGAGAAACAAATTCCTACGCCGACGAGTGTGCCAATTCCAACAATGAAAACTAAAATTACCTTTAATAGTGGTCCTGATGGAGATTGTCATGGTGATGGAAATTGCTTCTTTTTACCAGTAGTTAGTGGGGGTGGGCAACTTAGTGGGCAAGTTACGATACACGAGAAAACACAAACAGGTTCAGATGTTGCTTCTCCTTTAACAGTAACCTGTACGTTACTTGAAAAAACTCCTTTATTTCAAAAGATGAATCCAGACTTTCCACCAAGTAGTTAATAACGATAATATTATTTTTTTAAACTAGGATATGGATATCTTGGTTTAAAAAACTACTTGGCTCACATAAAAAAGCCACGCACCTAAATGCTTATATCAAAACAATCTCTATAGAAAATTTATTAATATTTAAAGCTTAATTTAAATCTCTCTCCTTTTTTAATAAAAACTTAATATTTTATTGATTAGATAAGTTAAAGTGATTAAAAAAACAGGTTAAGACTAAAAAATTAAAACCTCTAAATTAAGTTGTAGGTTTTATTAATTAGATTTTGTTTAAAAATTATAATAAAAATATTAAACGAGAGTAGTTATGCCAAGTAAGTCATCGTTAGTTAAAAACAAATATCAAAATCTAATTTCTGAAGCGATTGCTTCTCGCATGTGTCTACTTCTTATTCTTAATGCATGGGCAGATAATAACAACAAGCGCCAATATGAATTACAGGCTAGCACGGACATAGGAATTCTAATGCAGGCGCTTGCAAGGAGTGCAGGGCAACTTAAGCAAGTGGATGCTCAAGTGAATATTGGGCATATAACATCTTCTGATGCAAGTGGGCTTGTTGATGTTGCGAAAGGATACATTGAAACGGCGCAAGGGCACAAGAGTGCAGCAGAGCTTGGCATTTTTGCCCCGAAATTTATGCCCCCCGAGGGTGGTGATCTAGAGTTTGGGTATTTTTAGGTGTAATCGGTTGGGCACACTCATCTGGACAAATCCAAGGTAAAACTTTAAATTTGTCCAAAATCATGCTATTATTATCTATATAAAGCGTAGATAAATAGCTAAGAGGATGTGACTTTATATGTTTGTTAGAGAATTAATAAAAAAGCTAAAAATGGCGGTTGCACAGTTTCCCGTGACGATATTGATGGGCCCAAGGCAAAGTGGGAAGACAACACTTTTACAATTACATTAACAATTAAATTTTTTAACCATGTCTAGCCTTTATAAAAAAATAAAACAACATAGTGTTCGCAATAGTGTTCGTAAAGAAGAAGAAGAACTAGATTTAGTTAAGCGTGTTTTTAGTGCTATTGAAGGTGATAATTATCCTCTTTTTTCAGGGGCATTAAAAAATATAAGATCAGTCAGCGATTTATCTTCTGAGGACTCTGATGGCTGGAGCCCTCTTATGCGCGCGGTGTATTTAAAACGAAAGCAAATGATTGTTGATTTATTAGGTTGGGGGTGTAATCCATATCATCAAAGTAGTGTTGATGGCTGGAATTCAATTATGTGTGTAGTAGATGTGCAAGGTGATGCAATTATAGATGATGCAATTATGGGTGAATTATTAAATCATGATGGGGATTTGGACCTTAAAACTAAAAAAACCAGATCAACTGCATTAAGCTTAGCTGCAAACAGAAGAAATTTTAATATAGTGGCAGCTTTATTAAGAGCCGGAGCAAGTGTCGATGAAGAATCCGGAACGGATTATACTAAAACGGCGATTATTGTCGCATCTAATAAAGGCAGGTTAGGCAATGTAATAGAGATATTAAAATATAAGCCTGATTTGAATTTTCGTATGGGTGGGAGTGGAACTACTCCTTTAATGGCGGCTGTTATCGGTGGTAATTTTGAGATAGTTAAGCTTTTATTGCAGCAAGGTCAAGATGCAATTGATATAAATTTGAAAAATAAGAGTGGCGAAGATGCATTGCAATATGCTATTGATAAACGAAATCCGCAAATAATAGAGTTATTGATCGAATCGGGAGCGAAGTTGTGCGATGAATTTATAGTAGATGAGGATTTAGAGGAAGTAGATGAGCATTTTGAAGTGCGAGGGCATGAAATTTATAGGTTAACCTGGGGGAGGGTGCCACCTATTCCTATGGATTCCCCGGAGTTGTTTTAGCTTTTATTCTATGAGCAAGGTTGTTGAGTAAGGTTGAGCTGATTGCGCATGTAAAGTCTAATTACCTACCAGAAAATAATTGTACATAATTCATTAAGATTCCTGATATATACCCATTATAGACTAGTATGTGCCTTGCTAAACAACTCAAATTAGTGTAGATTACCTACAGAAACATAAATTACCTATAAAAAAATAATTGTACGTAATTGAACATAGCTTGGAGAAATAAATGTTAGAGAGTTTGGCCTTTAAAAGGAAGCATCTTGCCAAAGCGTATTGTGATAGCTTGGAAGGGCAGGGTATTGCTAATGCTACTTCTGGGTTATTTTTGGCAGGGCCGCGTCGCGTAGGTAAAAGTACTTTCTTAATAGAAGATTTAATACCAGAGGCGCAATCCCGTAATTGGTTGACAATTTATGTTGATTTGTGGGCTAACAAATTTACAGATCCTGCTTTGCTTATAACTGAGGCTATTAAAACCAGTATTACCACGCATAGGGGTAAGCTTGGCAAGCTAGCTCAGAGCATTAAGTTTAAAAAGATAAATATTCTAGGAGCCTTTGAATTAGATTTTTCAAAACCAGGGATTCCTGAGAATATTACTCTATCTCATTTGTTAGGTCACTTGATTCAACTTACGGGCAAGCAAGTATTACTAGTTATTGACGAGGCGCAACATGCACTTATGACTAAAGATGGAATTAACACAATGTTTTCTATCAAATCAGCTCGTGATCAAATTAATACATCACATAGAGCTCCTGATTTGATGTTGACATTTACAGGGTCTAATCGAGACAAGCTAGCTCAACTTGTTATTAAAAAAGACCAACCATTTTTTGGATCGGATATCACGGCATTTCCCTTACTTGGTAGGGATTACACAGATTTTTTTACAAAGATAATTAATAAAGGATTAGCCTCAAATAATAAATTTAGTGAGGATAGTATGTGGGAAGCTTTTCAGTTAATTGGGCATCGACCTGAGATATTGCGTCAGATTGTTGGTCGGACAGCCATTAGTAGCGAGGCGAGCTCTTTTTCTAACTTATTAAAGCAGGATGCTTCCATTTGGCACGGACAGATATGGGATGAGTTTGAAAGTGATTTCGGTGCGTTAGCCCCATTGCATAGGACGATATTAACACAGCTTATTGAGCAGGGGCGTGCATGGACACCTTTTTCAGAAGAATCTATGCAGTATTATAAAGATACACTGAAACAACCTAATCTTACAGTTTCTACAGTGCAAACAGCTATCCAAGCACTTCGAGAAAAAGGATTTATTTGGCAATCAAGCCGAGGATCCTATGCGCTAGAAGATGACGGCTTTGCGCAGTGGTTTAAGTTTAAAGGAGCTGGCAAGGAATAATAATTTACTCACCTTACGCAAAATTTCAAACTCTGTCATAAGAGGTTGTGTTAAAAATATAAAATCATAGCGCAGATTAGATATAACAAAACCAAAACCAAATCAAAATCCCAACGTAGTCTTTCGAGACTACATTGCATATTTTGTCTATATATATGCTTTTGATTTAGAGGCTTTAAAAGCATAGATAATCAAAGCACTAGCAATAGATAAGCCAACTAGCGTTATTAAAACTTCTTGGCAATTATGTGTAAAGCTTGAGTATTTATTACTCATAATAATGCTTGCAATAGCCATACCAATACAGCCACCAAAATTATGAAAGCTACCAACAGTTCCCATGGCTATAGCAGCATCTTTATCTGGCATAGAAGCTACAGCGGCAATACAAGATGGAGTTAATAGCATAACCCAGCCAAATCCTGTGAATAATAAACTTACTAGCATTGTGATATAACTAAGCGTACCAAAATGATTAGAATCAAGTGATATCCATAATCCCATAGCAGATATAATAAAACAGATAAATCCATATATTATAAATTGCAGGGTGCCAACAGCAGCTACTTTTTTCCCAACCCATGGAGATAAAATCGCTACAGCTAGGGTGCAAGGTAATAAGGTTAAACCTATAATTAAGCCACCAGCGTGATCAACTTTGTGTAAAAATAATGGCAGAATTAAAAAAAGCGCATTATAGTAAAAAGCTAACATCGCGAAGCCAAAAGATCCAAGTATAAAATTACGATTATTCATAACTTTTAAATTCATCATAGGTTGTTTTGTTTTAAGTTGATGAAAAATAAAATAGGCAATTAATAAAACAGCAGCTCCATACATAGATAATACTTGAAGTGATCCCCAGCCTAAATTTTGTCCGTTATTTGTAGCAATAATAAGTAATGGAAAGCTAACTAAAATCAATAAAAAGCCAAGCCAATCTATTTTCTTATTATTAGTATTAGTAGCAGGTTTATCTATTGCAAAGAATCCAATTAAGATACTAATTATCGCAATAGGGATATTTACAAAAAACACCCAGTGCCAGCTAGCAACAGATAAAATTAATCCGCCAATCATGGGGCCTGCGGCTAATCCTATACCATTAACACCTAACATTATGCCAGTAGCTTTGTTTCGTATTTTAGTTTCATCAAATAGATCAGATATAATAGCAATTGGTATAGTATATAAAATAGCAATACCAACTCCTTGAATGATTCTGCATATAATTAATAAATTAATTGATTCAGATAAGCCTGCAAATAAAGATGATAGCCCAAAGAGCACCAGTCCTATTAATAATAATAGTTTTCGCCCAAATTGATCAGCTAAGCGCCCAACTATTATCATTGAGACAGATAATGCTAGTAAAAACGCAGTAGTGATCCACTGAAGCTGTTCTATGCTGATATGAAATTGGGACTGAATCGTTGGTAGGGCAGTATTTAGAATTGTAAAGTCAATACATCCTAAAAAGCTTGCCAAGCAAAGCCCAAATAAGGCAATCCATGACTTATTGTTTTTTATAAAATTTAGCATATTTATAATCCTTTATATGTTTATTTAATATTTATTTAATATTTGTTTAATATTTATGGTTAGTATTTTAACTTATTTTTAATCTCATGATAATAGTCTAAACTTAAAAATATAGTTTCCATATAGAAACAATTAGACATTATTTTGGAGATAAGCATGTTAATTGCAAACAAATTGTCAATATTCTATCAGGTAATAAAGGCTGGGTCTTTTAGTGCAGCAGCAGATAAATTAGGTGTTTCTAAAGCATTTATTAGTAAACATATTACACAATTAGAAAAAGAGTTAAATTGTAAATTGATTCAAAGGACAACACGAGCTTTAAATATTACTGCAGCGGGAGAAGAGCTTTTGCCGCATGCAGAGAAAATTGTAAACTCTATGCGCCATGCCTTTGATATATCTAAATTAGCGCAAGATCAAGAGCTATCTGGCAATATTAAAATAGCTTTAATGCCAGCTTGGGGTTTGGATGTTTTTTCTAATATTATTTCTAGTTTTTTGGATCAAAATCCTAAAGTATCGATAGAAATGCATTTATCTGCAAGTTATGCAGATATGATATCTGGAGGCTATGATTTAATTTTTAGGTCAAGTGATAGATTGGAGGATTCGAGCTTTGTTGCAAAAAAAGTAGCCAGTGTTAAGTCCGTGTTTTGTGCTACAGATAATTATTTGCAAGCTAATAAATCAAAAGATATTAAAGATCATAATTTCGTTTTATATCAAATGGACCAAAATAAAGTTAAATTATCGCAGTTAAAAGGTGAGAATGAGCAAGTAGCAAAAGAGCTATCATTGCCTTGCGCTATTAGTGCGGATTTTTTACATATGATAAAAAAATTAGTAATTTTAGATCATGGTATAGGCTTATTGCCAGATTTTATGATAAAAGACGAGTTAAAAGGTGAGTCAAAAGATGAGCCAAAAGATGAGCCAAAAGATGAGCCAAAAGATGAGCCAAAAGATGAGCCAAAAGATGAGTTAAAAGATGGGGGTTTGCAAATAGTTGATTTTTTAAGTAATTATTTTAAATTAACAAATTTGTATGTTTTATATCCGTCCAGAGATTTTGTGCCAGCAAGGGTGAGGGCGTTAATCGAGTTTATTGGTGGTTCATTAAATTAATCTGTGATTGATATAGGAAAGGCCCAGCCTCACAATTACTCAATATAGAATTACGCCTTTTTTAAAAAGCAGGTTTTTAAAACAATTCTAACACCATTAACTCGGCCCTCAATTTCTTCAGGGTTGTCAGTAAGGGAGATCCCTTTTACCGTAGTGCCTCTTTTTGCAGTAAAACCTGCGCCTTTTACATTAAGATCTTTTATCAGTGTGACAGTATCTCCAGCATTAAGAATAGTGCCATTACTATCTTTTGCTGTTAGGGTGTTTTGCTCCATTCCATTTTGACTTTCAGCCCAAGCTTGTACTTCAGGCTCTAGATATAAGCTATCTAGTATAGCTTGAGCCCAGTTTTCATTATTAAGTTTTTTTAGTTGGCGATATGCTACAACCTGTACGGCAGGAACTGTGCTCCAGATGCAATCATTGAGGCAGCGCCAGTGGTTAGTGTCTATTTTAGCAGGATCTTCCATTTGCTCTTTGCAGGTATGACAGATTAAAATAGTTTTTTCCAAAGTGCCATCACCTTGTCCATCAGAGGTGCTAACATCATAGGTGCTTAAGTCTGATTTTGACGTGCATAGCTCACATGCATTATTGCTTCTGCTTTCTAGTTCTTTTTCTATGCTCATATATTACATCCTCAAATAAACCGCTCGTAAGTGCTATAATTATAGTATATATAATAAACTAAAATTATTTGGAATATGTCTTATTTTACGGATGGATCCTATGATAAATTACATGAGTAATTATTTATGAGTAAAAGTTTTTATCAAGAGCAGCTAAAAATATTTGAAGCCTTAAGTTCAGCTAAAATTTTAGATAAATGCACTCGCGGGATAGAAAAAGAAAATATTCGCACAGATATAAACGCTAATTCATCTAAAACCATGCATCCCAAAGATTTAGGCTCAGCGTTAACTCATCCTTTTATAACTACAGATTTTTCAGAAAATTTAATAGAAGTTATAACGCCTCCTATAACTGGGGTAAATGGAAGAGAAAAATTATTTAAAAACCTAAGTGATATTACAGCTTTTGTAAATCATGTTTTATTAAATCAAAAAGATAAAGAGTACTTATGGCCATACAGTATGCCATATTTGCCGAATAAAGATTCAGCTGAAAATATCTCAATAGCAGATTATGGCACATCTAATATTGGCAAGATGAAAAAGGTTTATCGCCAAGGATTAGTGAATAGATATGGTAAGCCAATGCAGATGATCTCAGGCTTGCATTATAATTTTTCTTTCCCAGAAGAGCTTATACTTGCTTTAGGAGAACTTAAAAGAATTCCAAAAGATGAGCATTTAACACCCGAGAGGGCACTTATAACTCAAAGATATTTAGGGGTTTTTAGAAATTTCTTACAGTATCAGTGGATTATCCCATTCTTATTTGGCGCATCTCCTGTTTGTTTTGATGGATCGCTTTATGAAATAAATAAACCTTGTTTTTTGGATAAAAAATCTAAAAACTCTTTGTTTTCAAGTGGCGCTACTAGTTTAAGATTAAGTGATATTGGTTATCAAAACAAATCTCAAGCACATTTTCGAGTGGGCGCTGATAAAATATCTAATTATGCCTCAAGCTTATTGCATGCAACTGAGCTGCCATATTCAGATTTCGAGCGATTTCCAATTAAAGATGAAAATGGCGAGTATCAGCAATTAAGTTCAAATTTATTACAAATAGAGAATGAATTCTACGCGACCATCCGCCCTAAAGCTGTAGCTCAAGATGTTTACCGGCCTGCAGTTGCCTTACATAAATTAGGAGTAGAGTATTTAGAGATAAGATCATTAGACTTGAACCCGTTTGAGCCTTTAGGTTTGAGTGAGCAAACTAGCGCGTTTTTAGATTTATTTTTAACTCACCTACTTTTACAAGAAAGTGAATTTTTAACTAATAGATCACAAAATCAAATGTCTTATAATTTTAAATCAGCGGTAAACTCAGGCAGAAAGGTCAAATCCAAAATTTGCTCCTCTTTTCGAGAGAATAAATCTTGTGATACTTTATTATTTTCAGTCAAAAATTTATTAGAGTCCATGCATGATTTAGCAAGTATTATGGATAAAAGTGAAAGTAATTCAAATAATATTTATACTAAAAGCTTACAAGAGCAGCTAGATAAAGTTAATGATTTAAGTTTGCTTCCATCTAATCAAGTTATTTCTAAGTGGCAAGAATCTAACTTAGATTTTGAAGATTTTATTAGTAAAATAGCGCAAGATAATAGTTTAAAATTTAACTTGGCTGATAAAATTAAAGAGCAATATCAACTTGATGCTAAGGAGAGTTTGTTAGCGCAAACTAAGCTTGAGCAAGATGATATAAAAAGTAAAATGAGTTTTGAAGATTTTCTAGATAAATATTTTGAGCAAAAATTATGAGTAAAAAAATAGGTTTTATAATTGATCCGATAAAAAGTATTAATCCTAAAAAAGAAACTACTTTAGCCTTGGCAGAAGCGGCTTTTGAGATGGGTTTTGAGGTTTACTTTATAGAAGCGCATAAAATTAGTTTTATATGTGAAAATAAGGATAAAGCTAGTGTTTTAACTCAAGCGCATAAAATTATAGATTTTAAAGTTTCTTGTAAATTGGTGTTAGATCAAAGTGATTTAAAACTTTTTGATGCAATAGATCTTGCTGCGCCAAAAGATATTAATTGTGCTGATTTAGATATAGTAATGCTAAGAAAAGACCCACCTGTTGATAATAATTATATATATCTGACTTATTTTTTGGATCATTTGGTATCTTGCGGGGTTAGGGTTATGAATAATCCGCAAAGCATAAGAGATGTAAATGAAAAATGCTTTATTTTAAATTTTCCGGATTTAATTAGCCCAAGCTTGATAACTTCAGATTTAGATAGAATTATTGAATTTTTAGATACTCACAAAAAAATGGTACTAAAGCCTCTAAACGATATGGGCGGCCAAGGTATAATTGCTGTTAATAAAGAGAAAGATTCAAAAGATATTTGCGTTAATAAGATAAAAACGATGCTTGAAGATTATGATAATAATATAATCATGGCACAAAGGTTTTTAGATGTTCATAAAGCAGGCGATAAGCGCATTATCTTAATTAACGGCGAGCCTTTGCCATCTGCTTTGGCTAGATTCCCCAAAGAGGGCGGTTTTTTAGCTAATTTAGCAGCAGGTGGCCATGGGAAAGTTGTGCCATTGACGGCGCGTGATATAGAAATAAGTAATAGATTAAGCCCAATTTTGGTTGAAAAAGGCTTAAACTTTGTTGGTTTAGATGTGGTTGATGGTTGTTTAACAGAAGTTAATGTTACATCTCCTACTTGTTTGCGGGAGATAGCAGGTGAGATTGATGTTGGTGGGATGGTTTCTAAACTGCTGTCGTTGCGAGGAACAAAGTGACGAAGCAATCTTATGCCTATCTGCAACTAGTGTAATATATCCGTTTCAGGATGGAGATTGCCACACTCGCCTTACGGCTCGCTCGCAACGACTGCATTGGGGGGATTGCCACACTCGCCTTACGGCTCGCTCGCAACGACAATATAAGTGTCGTTGCGAGGAACGAAGTGACGAAGCAATCTCCTGCCTAGCTGCAACTACGGCTCGCTCGCAACGACTGCATTGGGGCTAATCATGCTTCTTAAGAGAAACTCTATTAGCTTGTAAACCTTCTTGAGCAACAACTTCAATAAACCTTACATGATCCCCAAGTTTTAGATGATTAAAATCACAGCCGTGTAGGTTTGTCGCGCTAAAGTAATATTCATCATCATCCATACCGCTTAAGATAAAACCATATTGATCATGCTCAAACATTTTGGATATTACACCATGTAGAACTTCTTCATGATCTTTCACTAAGTTTTTTAACTTATCAAAGTGAGCTTCTACCTTATGTGTAAGGCTATTTAATGCATCACGAACGACTACAAACAAATCTTCATCTTTTTGGTGGGTTATCACAATTTCTTTTTTAGGCAGATTTAGATTTATTCTTATATTAAATAACCTTCCTTGATTTTGATTTTTATTAACTTGTTCAATAACAACGTTGCAGCTAATAATTTCACCGTGGGAGTCTTCTAATTTGTCAAGTTTTTGAATAAGCCTTTCTTCTACTGCATCTGATTTTTCCATGTGTCTGAATACGATATTTAACGGTACTTGCATAAATAACTCCCTCTTTATATTTATATTGTAAGTATAGACTGGTTTTTATGAATTAATATGGAGTTTGATAATTTTTTTTGATTCTGTTATTTTTATAAGATAAATATGATAAAAATTTAGTTTTTTTTGGAGTTGGCTTTGAGTATAGGGGCTGTTGATCTTTTAGAGGAGTATCCTTTTAATCAGCTAGTGGTGTCAAACCCTGTTGTTTTGCTTGATCCTGTTTTTTGCAATAATGCTTTATATTACTTTATGAGTCTAAATGACAAATCAGCTCATATTAAAACTTTATTAACACATATTTGGTTGGCAGAGTTTAAAAGTAGAGTTTTAGATAAGCAGTTCGAAGTATTAAGTATATTTTATAAGTGGCTTAAAGAATTGCTTGGCACTACTTTTATCAAAGCTCAAGGCAATAAATACCTATTTGCGATAGTTAATACTTTTAAGAATATAGCAGATTTATTAGATCAATTAAGTTTTAGAGCAAGCGAGCAAGAAGAATCACAATCTGATTTAGTTACTCTTTTATTCTCACAAAGAGAAGAGGTGGTAACGGAGGCTAATGAGGCATATTCACAGCTTTGTGAGCATGAAGGCTTTTATGAGTGGTCATGTTCTGACCAAGAGTTTGTTAGTGTTTGTTCTGATTTTAGTGATGATATCGAAGATATTGATCATTTCTTGCAAGAGCCATCGCTTTTATCGGATAAGGATGGTTTTGTTTGCAATTTACTTGGAACAATTGAAGGGCTTGTTAAGTACAAAACTCAGTTATTTTTTTTAATTAGTCAATTTAAGTTTATTCTTGAAGACATGAATCAACGAAAAAAAAGATCTCCCGTTATAAAAGTTATAGATCATGTATATTCGAGTTTGGGTGCAAGTCACAGTTCATTAACTAAGCAAATAAGTGCATTCCAAAAGCTTGCAAACGAGCCGCATATCCAAAAAATAGCGGGTAATTTTGACATTAATGATTAATTTTTAGAGGAATAACATGCTTTCAAGAATATTTAAGGGCGACGGGCAAGATATAAGATGGGATGATAGTGGGGAGTCTTCATCTAGCGGGAGGCCAAAATCTATCCTAAAGCGCTCGAAGTATGCCAAAAAAGTGACGTTTTTATTGTCCGCAGAAGATGAGGCTAAGGTAAGTTCGCTAGAATCTGAGAGTTCGGTAGATTATCCTTTTATATCTTCTAGTTTTGATAGAATAACTAATATTGCTACTAAGGTACAAAGGGATTTGGAGGATGTGCAATTAAGGCTAAAGTCATCCTCCCAAAAATTTACCGACAGCGAAAGTGATGGTGATTCAAGTTTTGATCCCGCTTTATCTCAAGAAGAGCAAAGGGCAGTAGAGTCCTCGCAAGAAGAGGTTTTTAGGTTAAGTCTGAGTGAGGATAGTCTGAGCGCGATGATGATAGGGCCTGTGATGTTGTCTCCTAGGAATGAAGTGCCGCAGGATACCCATGCCCCGACAGCTAGCGCAACAAAGTTAGATGCAAAAGTGGAGGAGCTAAGTATTGCAACAAGTAAAGATATCCAGTTGGCATTATCTACAAGTATTTTTGGCGCTAGTACTGTGGATATTGCAGCTTGTGGTGCTCCAGCAGCAGGTGCAGCAGCACAAAGTGTGGTAAGTGAGCAAGGATCTAAAGCTACCCAAATAGATCTAAGTAATATAGATTCAAGTTATTTTACAGGGACTAAAGTTGATGCTGGTACGCAAACTTTAGCCCCCGGTTTAACTCGTTCGGTATCTGCTAGTGCATTATTATTTTCCGCTGATCTTGGTAAAAGCTCGATATTAGGATCGGTGAGTTTAGAAAAAGATTTGATTTCAAATAAAGTGGGTGGGCCCTTTATGGCAGAAGCTTCAACTAAGGGAACACAAGTTAGAGTTAAATCAGGTATAGATGATATTCCAACCGATTCAGACTCCGGAGATGATTTGAGCGAGGTTCCAGAGCCGATGGCACCGCCAAAAC
>CAJQSL010000004.1 GCA_905612315.1 uncultured Francisellaceae bacterium | reverse complement strand
CTCACGTAATTATGTTTATCTGTAATCATTGTCCATATGTGATTCACATCTTAGAAAAATTAATTGAAGTTACAAATAAATATTCAGAACTTAATATAAATTTTATTGCTATATCAGCAAATAATCCTGAAACTTATCCTGCCGACTCCCCTGAAAAAATGAAAGAGTTAGCAATAAATAATAACTTTTGTTTTCCATATTTATTTGATGAAACTCAACAAACCGCTAAAGATTATATGGCAGCATGCACGCCAGATTTTTATATTTTTGATGATAATATAAGTTGTGTCTATCGAGGAAGATTTGATAGTTCAACTCCCGGCAATGGAGTTGATTGCACGGGGGATGACCTTACTAATGCGCTAGATAAAATAATTAATAACGAGCCAATTTTATCTGAGCAACACCCGAGCATGGGTTGTAATATTAAGTGGAAGGATTAATCAAAGCCATCATCTTATGTAAATTTTTATAATTTACAACATGAATATTGCCTATCTTCTGCTCTATCTCTCCGGTATAAATCAAAAAACCAATTGGAGATTTTTCTCCAGCTACTTTTTGAAAATACTTAATATTTTTCAATAAAGATGAATGAAATGTGGATGTTGATTTTATTTCTATAGGAATTAATTTATCATGTACTTCCATAATAACATCAACTTCATTTTGATTACTGTCTCTAAAAAAATAGATGCCGGCATCCTCACCACGGTTATATTTATATTTTAATATCTCAGTTACAATTAAATTTTCAAAAAGAGCACCCCTTAACCTATCATGACTAACCTGCTCTATTGAGCGAATACCCAAAAAGTAACTGACTAAACCCACATCAAGAAAATACAATTTAGGTGCTTTAATAACCCTCTTACCTAAATTTTCAAAATAAGGTTGTAACTCAAATATAATATATGAAGCTTCAAGCAAAGATAGCCAGTGCTTAATCGTATTCTGAGAAACTCCTACATCACAACTTAAGCTATCTCGATTAATAGTACTGCCAACTCTCCCCGCACAAAGTTTTACAAATTTTTTAAAACTTTGTAAATCTTTTATGTTAATAATCTGTCTAACATCACGCTCTATATAGGTTTTAATATAATTTCTAGATGTCGTAACTGGATCCAACTTATGTTGATAAATGCTTGGAAAAGATCCATTTAGTAAATATTCATTCGTAGTTAAACTTATTTTAGCATGCTTTAACTCATTAATTGATAAGGGTAACAACTCTAATAATGCAGTTCTCCCAGCTAACGATTGCGACACAGCTTCACTCAAAAGCAACTGGTGAGAACCTGTTAAAATAAATGAACCAACAACCCTGTTTTCATCTACTATAACCTGAATATAAGAAAGCAGCTCAGGAGCGCGCTGGATCTCATCTAATATAACCCCCTTTCTTAGATCTAAATTATTAAAAAACTCTCTAGGGTCCGATAAAATAAATTCCAATGTATCAGGGTTTTCTAAATTATAATAAGGTCTATTTGGATAAGCATCTCGCACTAAAGTTGTTTTGCCTGATTGCCTCGGCCCAGTAATAGTTACTACAGGATACTGGCTCATTAAATTTTCTAATTCTAGCTTTATAGATCTCTCGAACATATGTAAATCCTCAGTATAATTGCATATATACATATATTATAGATCTAAAATAACTAAAACACAAAAAAATCTATGCAAATATGCAATTGAATTGAGTATTTACATAGATTAACTTATATTACCGAAGAACCAAAATATTACCGTTTTACCCATTGGAGATAGCCGTCAACTTAAGAAATTCATTAAAAAACACCCCCACTTAGTCGTTGCGAACGAGCCGCAGGCGAGTGTGGCAAACTCCCTCCTGAAACAGATATTATTACGCTAGTTGCAGTTGGGCACAAGATTGCCACGTCGGCTAAAAGCCTCCTCGCAACGACTCCTTTTTTAGTCGTTGCGAACGGGCCGCAGGCGAGTGTGGCAAACTCTAATCTGTAATTGATACTACTACCCAAGCAGCCATTGAGTAGAATATCACACCTTCGGCTTGCAAAGACCTAAAATAGACGGCTTGATAATGCAGCAATAACAACAGCAGAAGCAGCTACCCTAAAAAAACTAAAAGCATTTGCCGAAGGTGCAGGGCCTTGACTTTGACAAAGGTGCTCATGCTCAACTGAAGAAACTATAGCTTTAGCATCATCACTAGAACTAGTATCAGGGGAAGCACTTTGAAAAGATTCGTGATTTTCAAAGAACCAAATGATTACACTTGCCGGTGCTTTCTTTGGCCAATCAAGAAGATCTAATTGGCTCACGCCAAATAGATGATTGAGAATACGTTTACGAAAAGGTTCATTTAGGTCATGATTTTCACATGCGTCTAGCAATGATAATACTATTTCGCATTTATCTTTTTTCAAAATCCCATCGTCTTCTGAAACGTATACCTGTTCTGCTAAGGAAAATATTTCATCAGAAGTAGATATATGCGAAATAAACTTAGAAAGACCTATATAATCGTTCTTTTCCTGACAATGTATGGCCAATCTATTTATGGGGTTTTCCATGCCATGGCTCTTACATTCGATTCCTAATTGTAAAGCCTCATCAAATTTAGAATCATCGTACAATGACACTATTTTATCAGAATAAGCCTCTTCTGTTTTATATAAGGAGATTCCCAAATCCTGCTTCATCTCTACAAGCGATAACATATTAGCACCAGGTTCAATTTGGGCCTGTATCCAATTAAGTAGCATATTAACTGTTGGTAGACACTCAGGGTAGTTGTAGTAAATCATATGTGCTGAGTATCCATAAAAATTAAATCCTGCAAATTCTGCAGGAGGTTCAGCATTTAGTTTTTTAAATCGCACATCATTACTACCATGTTTAGGATGTATGAGAAACTCGAGTTTGTTTTGGTTTTGACGGAAACGAAAAGTCATTATTACTTTATGCCCATCGGTTATAGCATAGCTTCCGAAGCTTTCGACATTGTAAATACCTCCCGGGGGGGGCAGCTGAAATGAATGATCTTTAGTATAAACCAACGGCATATGAAACCTCCTTAAATCTATTTCTTTTATATTATTTTATGCTATGAATTATTGCGTCGATAATATCACATATACCAATATTCAATATTAAATATTAAATATTTTTTATAAACAATAGTCTAATATAAATAAATTTTGCAATAAGATATTATATTATATATTAATCTGGTTAAATAGAATACATAACATTATGGGTTCCAGAGATTAACGAAATATTAAGAATTGATACTAATAAAAATATAAGCATTAAAACAAACCAATAAACTTATCAAAACTAATTCCAATATCTTGCAACATCTTTTGAGAATACGGATTAAATTTAATCATATCTTCAAATAACTCCATACTATCATTACAAGTTTGCTCTCTAACTTCCATTAAACTCATAAAACCCTTAGTCACTGGAATATCATAATTATTATCATTAAATTTATGTAATATATGATTTATATCTACTCCACCTAACACTCGTCCTAAAAAGTGGGTAAGTCCTTGGGTATAAGCTGCAGCTTTATCATGCTCAGATGGAGTCATCTGGGTTATCTTAAAAGATTTAGATTCAAAGTAACTTTTCATAAAATCATATGAATTATGAGCTGAAGTTATAGATCTCACAGAGTGCATTATTACTTGCACCTTAGAATTACTTTTGATACTTACATCAATATCTGAACCTACATTTTTATTTGAATATTCGTCAAGATTAAAAGAGTCCGGCCCAAACATCGGATGGGTTGCAATTATATCTACAAAATCAGGCAAGCCTTCAAGCATCCACTCACATGGTTTAACTTTAACCGAACAAACATCAATAACAACTGCGCCTTTTTGCAATAATGGCGCAATTTTAGCAATAATATTTTGCATATTTCTTATAGGAACACATAAAAATATATATTTGGCATCAATAAGTCCATCTTGCAATTCCTGGTAAGACTCATCAATTTTGTACACCTCATTTTCATCGAAAAATTTAACGTAAAAATCATGCTTAATTATATCAAATAATAGGCGCCCAAATCGCCCAAAGCCAATTATAAAAGCCTTTTCGGTGGTTTTTTGGGTCATTTCTTTATACCTTATTTATCAAAATTAATTGGCAAGTTTGACAACTAAAAATCCAGTTGCATTAGTTTGATCATCTTGAATTTTATTATCCAAAATCTTCAAATTATAGTGCTCTTGGCAAACTTCATTAGCAATTACAGCGACAGATTTAAGATCATGTTTGAAATTAGCTAATACCCCTTCACTTAAATCTCTTGCAGCCTTTGCTGTGTCTTCACACTCACACAAAATAGCATTTGGAAAGTTATTAGCCAAATACTGTTTGCACTGCCCCAACCCTTGCGGATGGGAATAAACTGCACTTATAGTTTCAATATTAACATCAGGTAAACTCATAAGCGCATGTTGCACCGGCATCAAAAAATATTCGACCAATTTTAATTTGTTATAAACTTTATTATCCCCTTTTGCACTTAAAAAAGCCTCTAAAGTCTCATTAACCAAACCTGCATTAGAATTAGATATTGCAAAAACCCCCATATCGGCCCTACCCTCGCACAAATCCGCCACAACATTAGCAGATGTAAGAGAAAATAATAATTCATAATTTATCCCAAGAGGAGCAAAATAAGAAATTGCGGCTTGTTGCGAGTGACTACCTAAATCCCCCTGCACACTAATGCGCATAACTTTTGAGTTTAGTTTTTTATCTCCTTTACTATCTAATTGCATATACTGGATATTTCTACAAGCTCGCATAATAGCTTTAAAGATATCAGCACGATCTTTTTTTGATAAAATAAACTCATCCGCTGCTGCGACCTTCTTTAAAACATTAAGCTCCCGAGAGGAGTCAAAAACATTTTTAGCACCAAGCTTTTTTTTAAAAACACTAGTATCTAATGCAAGTTTTGCGCGCTTATCTAATAAATTTAAAATCTCATTATCAATTTTATCGATTTTATCTCTAGCATCATCTAAATTATCAGGCATTATTTTTACTCCTGCTGACACTTACTGCATGAGATAATTTCTCAAGCAATGGCACAGTTTGCTCTAAAGATAAACAAGAATCTGTAACGCTAACGCCATACTCCAAATTTTTACCATCAGCTAATTTTTGTGCGCCTTCATTAATATTACTCTCAATCATAACTCCCATAATATTAGAGCCAGAGTTAAGTTGATCACAAATATCTTCAACTACATCAGCTTGTTTGCGATAATCTTTGCAAGAATTCCCATGGCTACAATCGACCATAATAGCTGAGCTATGCGCATTAGCTTCAACTAAATCATCACTACTCTTAGCTACGATCTTCCGATCATAATTAGGTCCTGAGTGAGAGCCGCGTAAAATAACGTGGGTGTCAGTATTACCTTTAGTTTGAATTAAGGCAATTTGCCCTTCTTTGGTAATCCCTGTGAAGTTATGCGGTTGCGATGATGATAACATCGCTTGGATCGCAATTTTTATATCGCCATTAGTCCCATTTTTATACCCTACTGGCATGGATAACCCAGATACCAACTGCCGATGAATCTGACTTTCGGTAGTTCTAGCTCCAATTGCCGCCCAGGATATCACATCCGATAAATACTGCGGGATTAAATTATCCAAAAATTCAGTAGCGCACGGCAGCCCAATTTCAGTTATATCTAATAATAATTTGCGCGCAATATGTAAACCTGAATTTATCTGACAGCTTCCATCTAAGTAAGGGTCATTAATTAAACCTTTCCAGCCTACAGTCGTACGCGGTTTTTCAAAATACACTCGCATCACAATACATAAATTATCATTATATTGAAGGCTTAGCTCTTTTAACTTGCTAGCATACTCAAGCGCTGCATCAATATCATGAATAGAGCATGGCCCGACGATAACTAATAGTTTGTCCGACCTTGTATGTATAATATCTTTTATTTGTTTTCTATAGCCTGTGATATCTTGGGCTTGTAAATCAGATAACGGTATATCTTTTAACACCTCATTTGGTGTCGCAAGCGGGATAATATTATCCACGCGTAAATCATCAGTTCTGTTCATTTTTTTGTTCCTTTAATTCTTAAATTTTTAAAATCATAACATATTTACTTAAATTCTAGACGCAATTCGTCTAAGGAGGCGGTATTAATTCAATACCTTTGGTGAGGTGTAAGATTTATTGCCCTACAGGGCAAAATAGTTATAGCCAAAAAACCAAGAAGATACGGCAAAAGATGCAGCCGCAACAAGAGAAGCAAAGCCTATTGAACAAATCGCAAACCGAGTAGTCGCCGCGCCGTGCGGGGCTGCAGCTGCTCTAGTTTGTAATTTATTTTGATTCATTCAAATATTGCCAACAAGTTATCACTTATTTTTATACTATATTATCCAAAAAAATAAGTCAAGGGTCGGCTAGCGAGGTTTTACGAGGATAAGTGACTTGATGACCTAGTTTTAAGTACCTGCAGTTTGGTTCCCCCCATCCTAGCCTTCCCCCAAAGGGGAAGGGATAAGGATCGTTTTTAACGAGTATGTTGTTCTTGGAAAATAAGTTAATAATTTCTTAAACTACTATAGAGAGAAATGCACAAAAAAATCTTTCCCCATTAAAGTATAGAGTTACAATAAAAAATTCCCTTCCCCTTTGGGGGAAGGTTAGGATGGGGGGAGCCAAGCTGCAAAAAACAACCAAAAAATATAAAAAAAACTAAACCTTTTTATACTTAATACCCATAACCGCAACGGCCTTACCCACCGGATCACTAGTTTCAATAAAAGATAATTTAACCTTTTGCAAAGCCTCAAACCTTGCTTTAACTTCAGCCAAATCAAAAGGTTTAAGTAGTTTATCTTCTTTAGCTACGCATTTTATTTTCTTATCAAGCTTAGCTGTAACTAACTCAGGATTAGTTACTATAAACTCTAAAGAATCTTTAGAACCTTTCGGAGTCTCATACTTAGCTAAAATAGCTTTTACCTGCTTACTAACACTAGGCTTTGGTAATACAGCTTTAGAATCAACTTTGGACTCATATTTAGTTATACCAATTACCGTATCTTTTTTATTATCAGATTTATTATCTAATTTATGATTATCAGCTTTATCTCGTGAATCTAATCTTGCAGAATCTCGCCTAGAGTCCTGCTGTCTTGATTCTTGCCGAGGCCTTTCAGATTGCCCCTCAGATCTTCGGTTAGAATTATCACGTCTGCTATCTGATCTATCTGATCTATCTGACCTATCTGACCTATCTGCTCTATCTGACCTATCTGCTCTATCTGACCTATCTGACCTATCTGACCTATCTGACCTATCTGACCTATCTGCTCTATCTCTTCTATTATCTCTATCTGCTTTCTCATCCCTACCTCTTTGGCCCCTAGATCTATATCTATTCCCAGATCCAGTTCGCGCTTCTTTACTGCCTGCAGCATCCCCCGCACTCGCCCCAGCTGCAGCTGCAGCTGAACGTGAAACCAAATTAACCGCCGATTGCTCAGCTGCATTAGAGCCAAAAAAATCGCCCCAAAGCTTTTTTAATAAGCCAGTTTTTTTAGAACCTGGCGCTGTATGTGGTGCGCGCGGGCTAGGAGCATTGTCAAAAGAATATCCACCAACCGCCGGCTCCTGAGTTTGCGCCAATGATCTTGTTTTATACTCATATTTTTTAGTCTGATCTTGCTGAATCTTATAGCTTAAATCACCCTTTCCAGGTAAAACTTGGCGCTTTCGTCTAAATTCATAATTTGGAATTTTAAAATCAGGGTTAGGTATAATTAAAATTCGAACATCATATTGCTCTTCTAAATCTTCAATAGGAGATCTTTTCTCGTTTAATAAATAAGTTGCAACTTCAATCGGTAATATAAATTGCATCTCAGCTATTTGAGTTTTTGCTAGCTGCTCCTGCAATAATCTTAACATTGATAAACTAAATGTCTCCAATGTACGAATCAAACCATGCCCCTTACACTGTGGGCAAACATGCTGCAAAGTTTCAGATAATGCCGGCCGTAACCTTTGGCGTGACATCTCTAGTAAACCAAACCTTGAAATTTTAGTCGTCTGCGTGCGAGCTCTATCTTTTTTAAGTAAAGATGCTAAATATTGCTCAACTTTACGCTGATTTTTGCTGCTCAACATGTCAATAAAATCTATAACTATAAGACCACCTAGATCTCTAACCTTAAGCTGCCTGGCAATTTCATCAGCCGCCTCAATATTGGTATTAACAGCTGTCTCTTCAATATCACTACCTGCTGTAGCCTTTTTAGAGTTAACATCAATCGCAGTTAATGCTTCACCTTGGTCAATTACAATAGAAGCTCCTGATAATAAATCTACCTCACGCCTATAAGCTAACTCAATCTGATACTCCAGCCTAAATCTTGCAAATAATGCTCTGGAGTCTTCATATAAAGTCACTTTATCAGTAAAATCTGGTCTAAGTTGCGCTACATGCTTTACGACTTGATCATAAGTGTCCCGAGTATCAACAATGATTTCTGTAAGTCCTCGTTGCAAATAGTCTCGAACCGACCTAAAAATAACATCGCTTTCTTGAAAGATTAAAAATGGCTCATCCCTTTGCGCGGCAACTGTGTTGATTGAATCCCACAAGGTACTAAGAACAGATAAATCCCAAGATAACTCCTCAGCTGTACGACCAAGACCCGCCGTTCTAACAATAAGCCCCATACCTTTAGGAAGCTCGATCTGCTCTAGAAGCTCTCGCATCTCTTGACGCTGCTCGCCTTCGATCTGGCGTGAAATACCCCCAGAGCGACTATTATTTGGCATCAAAACCAAAAAGCAACCAGGTAAGCGAATAAAAGTTGAAACAGCAGCACCTTTTGAACCACGCTCTTCTTTTACAACTTGGACAATTAAAGACTGACCTTCTTTTAATAAAGATTTAATATTATCTCTATTATCCTTAGTTAAAGGCTCACTAAAATATGCTTTGTCTATTTCTTTAAAAGGTAAAAATCCGTGCTTATCAGCACCATAATCTATAAAGACCGCATTCAAGGATGGCTCTACTCTTGAGATAACCGCTTTATAAATATTAGACTTTTTAGTTAAATGGAGATTAGAATCTATGTCTAAATCTGTTAATCTGCCATCTTCAACAAATGCAACCCTAATCTCTTCAGGCTCAGTTGCATTAATTAACATCTTCTTTGATGATGGTCTTTTTACCTGAGCAGATCCTTGTGTATCCTTATCTTTTGCTTTAGGCTTTGAAGATCTACTAGGCTTCCTCTCATCTGTATCTTTTATATCACTCATATCATTCCCTTAAATATTTGATAA
>CAJQSL010000003.1 GCA_905612315.1 uncultured Francisellaceae bacterium | reverse complement strand
ATAGCAGCATTAGTGTGATGATCATAATTAGAAACACGGACCTGCTCTGGGCTTAAGCCGTGCTCGCGTATACCCATTATTTGCGGATAAATTAACCCGACGACCTGAAGTGGGGAAGCCATGCTTGCCAAATCATTGTATTTTTTAGTGTATCCTCCCAAAGTCAGAGCCCCCACTAGTTCATCTACATGCGCTTTCATAAATCCCTTCTGAGTTTCCGATAATTTAGAGGACTTCTTAATATCCTCTAAAACTCTTTCTTCTTCGCTGTGAAAGAGTATTCCAGCACTTGCAGAACCTGCTAAAGCTAGGGAGGACATATCGGGTAACCCTACATAACCGGCAAATAATAATGCCTTTATGTCATCTGGAAGCATAATAAAGACATCTGAATTGTAAACTTGAGCCATTTTAAACTTCTCCTTGTTTGAAGATATTAAAAGTTGATCTTATATGCGCATTTGTAATACAAAAACATTAAGGAAACATTAACTGCTATTAATTAGACAAATTAATAGCAGCAACCAAGGTGCCCATTTTAATAATTCATGCTAGGATATACCTTAAATTAGATCAATTAAAATAAAGATTAGAGATAAAACTCAAACCATGAAAAACAATATTAAAAATCCTATAAAAACAAAACTATCAAAAAATTCTAAACAAGAATCTAACTTAGAAAAATCAGATAAAAGCTCAGAATTAACGCTAACTAGATTAATTTATTACACTATATTCGGTGCGATATTTATTTGCCTAGTTTATTATATTCTTGGCAAAGGGGATGATGTTAGATTCAGCCAAAATTTTCACCAATTATTTATTAATAACTCTGGATATACAATAAGCAAATATATAGGCCTCCTATTCCCAACCAAATTATGGCTTGTATTAATGGTGATTGCTTGGATTCTTGGGATATTTGGTTTTAAAAGTCAACCTAAAGCAAGAAAAAGATTATTATGGTTTGGGTTAAGTGTTTTAATAGCAGCTGTTATTGCTACTATTTTGAAAATAGTTATAGGTAGATATAGACCTTATGCATCTTTTCACAACCCTGCTTTGGGTAATTTTAAGCATTTTTGCATGAAAGATATGTGTCATTCATCGCCATCAGGACACACGACTTTATCTTTCGCAGCTTTATTTTGTATAAGCAGGATATATCAAAAATGGTGGGTCGCTTTAATTTGTGCCTTTTTAGCGGCAGTTATTGCGCTAAGTAGAGTAGCAGTATGGGATCATTACCTAAGCGATGTTATTTTTGGATTTTATATAGGCCTATTAAGTGTGTATTGGGCACAATGGATTTTACGAAAAAGGCTTAATAAAAATTGATTAATTAAAACTTGAAGTAAATTCGCGAATACCTTTAATTTGCCGACATCTTTCAGTTTCATTACGTAATAGATCAAGCAAGAAATCACCTTTTCTAACCCCTTTTAAAAGAATAACAGGAGTAGATCTATCCGTAGATTTCAAAGTGATATTAGTAAATCCAAATGCCATGCCTAAAACAGGGGTATGTCTTGCGAAATCAACTATTCTGTATAATTCAGCTCGTTGCTCTAAATATCCAAAAGACTCAAACTTTCTAACTGTTAACTGGTCAGAACATACTGAATATCTGGTTAATATGATATTTAAAAAACCTAAAATAATTTTTATAAAGAAATATGCTATAACAAACATTGAGGCAATTAAGCACCAAGTGCGCCAGTCATGAGACTTCCAGTAACTAATAGTTTGGCCCAAATTAGACAACATATATTTTTGATAGGATAACGCATAAGGGTGTAACCAAAAATCTAGCTTAATTATTAAAAGAATTATAATAGTATAAAGTAAAGCCTTTGGAGTAAAAGCAAAAACAGATGGGCGCCCGCTCCAAGTTTGTGGCGTAGCAGCTTTAGCTTCTTCTTTAGCCTTAATTTCTTCTGGCAAAAATTGTTCTGTATCTGGCATAAAAACCTCTATATATACTTCAAAAAAATATATTTATATATAAATAATTAGTTATTATATCATATGGCGCACTAAAAATCAGCATAAATATCATGCGAGATATAAAAACTTGATACAAAATAAGCCTTATTATTAGAAAATACATATAAGAATAAGATAGATATGCCTGTAATACTTGCTACAAAACATGAAATAAAATCAGGATATAAAGCTTGCGCCTTAGAACCTGCCTCAGTTGGAACGGCGTAATCCTAGCCCAAATAATTATCATCTATGATAAAAGTTGTTTATATATATATATATTTATGTCACAAACTTGTTGCATTATTGCTCGAGTTACTGTAAAATACCCCATAATTATAATTTTATAATTTTATAACTAAAACAAGCGAGACGTCTTAATAAACAAGGAATTAATTAAACATTTTAAGGATAAACAAAAATGTCATCGACCACAGAATCAGAAAGTAAAACTACACATGAGTTATTAAAACAATATAAAAAAAACAACGAAGAACTTGCCGAAAAAGCAGAACTCTCCAAAGAAAAGTCTAAAAGTCTCAGTGGCTTAATATCTAAAGCAATAAGAAATATATTTGGTTTTGCGGGTAATTTAGCGATTGGGTTGACAAAACTTTTTGGAAATATATTTGGTAAGAGGAAAGAGCAAGAGCAAGAGCAAGACCAAGAGCAAGAGCAAGACCAAAGGACACATGATATACAGAGCAGTCGACCTGCGGCGGATCAAACTCCTGATTTTAACCGAAACGCTATACAATGGCTAAAACAGAAAGGGTATCTTGAAAAAACAAAAGAGGCATTAAGCGATCCTAGTCTAAGCAAAAACCTTGAAGAAATGGTAAACGCCTCTAAGGAGGTCAACACTAAGGCTAAAGCTTCACAAGAAACACTCAATAAATTAATGAATGAAGATCTAGATCATGGTGATGAAGATCTAGATCATGGTGTTATTAAGGCATTAAGAACAGAAAATGACTGTTTAGTAAGAACACTAGACAAGCAGATCAAAATGTTAAAACAACTGAAGCAGACCGAAACAGAAGTAGGTAATATAGGGTCAGGAGATGAAATGGGGAAAGCCCTAAGTAGATATAATGAAGATTTGGGCAACAAATATGAACAACTCAACACAGATATAAAAGAGCTAGAAACTCAAAGAGCTAACCTAACCCAAGCAGGTACAGGTGATTCAGTAACGTGCGAATCTTTACTAAAAGCACAAGATATGGCTTTAACTAGTCTGATAGAGGCATCAGGTAATGCAACTGAGTTTGTAGAAAAAGTCGAAACTCTTAAGGATAATTTTACTGAACAACTCAATGCTCCTGCTAGTAGCGAAGCTGCTGAGAATGGTCAGTCAGCCAGCATAGATGCCATAGGTGCCACAAGTGCCACTAGCACCCCTCAATTAGGACCGCTTGGCGCTACTGCTACTGCTACTGCTACTGCTACTGCTACTGCTACTGCTACTGCTACTAATAATTAAGCCAACCAACAGTAAATTTACATACTAAATTATAATACTTTCACTTAAAGTATTATAGTGTTAGTTAGACACAACTAAGCACAGCCTTAAAATGCTCAGGGCCGTTTTTCATATTATTAGCTTTGAGTAGGTTTAGTTAGGTTTTTGCATAACAGTAGTTAACCCCCGCAGTCTTTGCGAGCCGGCGTTGTTGCGTGGATATGCCTACCCAAACCTTTTTTAAGGTCGAAAAACATTCCCGAGATCAGTCTTTGCGAGGCTACGCGATAGCAACCTCGAGTGGAGCGCATAAGCGCGGACCCCGGACTTCTTACCAGGGGTATGGATGACCTTGGGTGTAAACAAAAATAAAAATAGATATTATGTAATAGCCTTGCCACCTGCAATTGCTTCCGTGCTTCGTGCTCCGCACTTCGCACGAGATTGCTTCGCCGTAGGCTCGCAACGACTGCGGTAGGCAGGCCCTTCCTCTTTTAACAAAAATAGATCCACGCAACAAAGCTGGCTCGCAACGACGGCATTGTGGTTTTTTTCTTTAAAGAATCAAAAATACCATTAAGAAATATCAGATTTAAACAGCCCCACTATATAAAGATATATCAGGCAAACAACCCAACCGCCCCACCAAAAAGATATATCAGGCAAATAACCCAACCGCCCCACCAGTATGAACAAATAAAACTTTTGCATCCAAATTAATCTTATTAGAATCTAAATAATCCATTAAACCAGATGCAGCTTTTGCAGTATAAGTTGAATCTAATATCAAGCCAGATTCTTTAGCAAATAAAACTTGCGCCTTAGAACCTGCCTCAGTTGGAACAGCATAATCCTCGCCCAAATAAGAGTCATCTATAATAATAGAGGATTTTATTTGATCTTTACTAAATCCTAAATTAAAAAAAGAATTTGCATCCAGGCACAAATCTAAAACTTTTTGAAAAAATTCATCTTTAGGATATGCCACTGAAAAACCAATTATATCCCCTTGCCAACCATGAATTAACTTACCCAAAATTAATCCTGCCTGCGTGCCACCTGAGCCACTTGCATGAAAAATATAATCAAGCAGCTTATTCTCATCTCTTTCAAAAAATTCCATAATCTCTAAGAAAGCTTGAATATATCCTAAAGTAGATAATCCATAAGAGCCTCCCAAAGGCATTGTAAAAACTTTTTTGCCCTGATCTTGAAGCTTTTTCGCATAATCATTAGATGCTTTTTCTAAAACCTCAAAATCATCTGTATCTATAAAATGAGCATTAACTCCTAATAAATCATCTAATAATAAATTGCCTTTATAAGGTTTTTTCGGCTCAACGCCTCCTAAAATTAAATCTATAGAGATTCCATAGCGCGCGCCATATGCACATAAAACCCGACAAAAATTTGACTGCGCACCCCCAATTGCAACAATTGCATTTACACCATCTTTTATTAACTTCGGAAAAACAAAATCTAATTTACGAGTTTTGTTGCCTCCCATGGCAACTCCAGTTAAATCATCTCTTTTAACATAAAGATCAGTACGCGCATCAAGAAAACTTAATTCTAACTTATGACAAGGCGTTGGTAAGCGCGAGTCACTTAATTGCTCATGCTTAGCTAAGAATTTTTCTATCGGTGAGCTGGATGTGTCTTTAAATTGCTTTTTTTCAGACAAAACAAACTCCTTTATATTTTCCTTTTAGAAAAGCTGACTATATCTATATACCTAATTATAGACTAATGAGTAAACTTCCAGATGATTTGCTATTACAGTTGTGCCGAAAACTACCGCACTAAGCTGAGCTTCGTTCGCAACGACCACTTCTAAATTACGCGATTAAATAATCTAACTCTCCAACACTGACCCAATTGCAATTTACACCAAAAAATTAGATACTTAAATCCTGATTCAAATAAAAATTTGGAATTAAGGTCTATTTCTATGCTTAAAAAAACCACATTACACCAAAGTCATGTTGAGCTTAATGCTCAAATGGTTGATTTTTACGGCTGGTCCATGCCGATTAATTATGGCTCGCAAATAAAAGAGCATCATGCAGTTAGAGAACACTGCGGATTGTTTGATGTTTCTCACATGGGAATAGTTGATATCACAGGAGCTGATGCAAAAGAGTTTTTACAAAACCTTCTTGCTAATGATATTAGCAAATGTAAAGACAATAGCGCTCTTTATTCGTGCATGCTCAATGAAAACGGCGGCATTATTGATGATTTAATCACTTATAGACTAACAGCCGATCATTATAGATTAATTATTAACTCAGCCTGTGCTAAATCTGATATTGCTTGGATTCGTCAACAAGCTAAAGAAAATAATTTTAATATGAATATTCAACAACTTGATAATTTAGCAATATTGGCCGTACAAGGCCCAGCAGCTACAAGCCTATTAAATGATCTAATTGACCCTGAAAAGCTTGGCGTTATAAATTTATTAAAGCCTTTTAAACTAACTCAGTATAAGTCCTGGATGATTGCCAGAACAGGCTACACCGGCGAGAATGGCTATGAGATAATTTTACCAAAAGAGCAAGCTGCTAGCATATGGAAAAGCTTAATAAAAAGTGGAGCAACTCCATGCGGTCTCGGCGCAAGAGACACCCTAAGACTTGAAGCAGGCCTTAATTTATATGGCAAAGATATGACAACTCGCACCTCACCTTTGTGTGCAAGTCTTGCTTGGACGGTAGATTTCTCTAACCCAAACAGAGACTTCATCGGCAAAGAGGCTTTATTAAAAGAAAAAGAAATAGGCCCCGCTGAGCATCTTATAGGTTTATATTTAAACTCCAGAGGAGTTTTAAGAGATGGGCAAATTATTTATTGCAACGATCAACCTTGTGGCCTTATAACTAGCGGCAGCTACTCCCCAACTTTAAATCAGGCAATTGCTTTTGCCAGAATTGAACATAAATATATGCCATCTCAAATAAATTCTAATAGCCCCATATATTCAGTAAAAATTAGAGAAAAACAAAAAGAAATAACATTAGTAAAACCACCATTTGCAAGAAATGGCAAGTCATGCATAAAACCAATATTAGTTCTTAACCCTAATCAACATAAAGAGGAGATTAACAATGAATGAGGTCACAACACCAAATAATACTGAGTCCAAAAACCAAATAAAATATACCAAAACCCATGAATGGGTAAGACAAGAACCTAACGGCGAGATTACAGTCGGCATAACTGACAATGCTCAACAAAAATTAGGCGATTTAGTCTTTGTTGAGCTACCTGAAGTGGGTGCTGAAGTTAATGCTCAAAGCGAATGTGTCGTAGTTGAATCTGTAAAAGCTGCAGCTGATGTGTATGCTCCAGCAACAGGAGTTATAACTGAAATTAACACTAACCTTGAAAACTCTCCTGAATTAGTAAATGAAGCCGCCCACACTGACGGCTGGTTATTTAAAATGCAGCCGGCTGATACTAGCCTTGATAATACTTGGCTAAATGAAGCTGAATATAAAAAGATAACAGATGATAATTAAATAATAACTAGGAGACAAAATGCCGTTTGTACCCCACTCCGAAGAAGAAACCCAGCAAATGCTGGATTATCTGAAAATTGACAATATCAATGACTTATTTGATGAAATACCCGCTGAGCTATTAGATGCGAACCCAAAGATTCATCCTCTTTTAGAAAAATCTTTGAATGAGAGTGAAACTACGCGCCTAATGCAAGATAGAGCTCCAAGTATTGACCCAAATAAAAGCTTTATCGGAGCTGGGGCGTACCATCATTTTATTCCCGCTGCGGTTTGGTCTCTTACTTCTCGCGGGGAGTTTCTTACAGCTTACACGCCATATCAGGCTGAAGCATCGCAAGGTTCCTTGCAATTAACGTATGAATATCAGTCTCTTATGGCAAACCTTATGAGCTTAGATGTTTGTAATGCATCTTTATATGATGGCGCCACAAGCTTGGCTGAAGCGATTTTAATGTGTCTTCGAATCAAAAAAAATAAAGCAAATAAAGTTTTAGTTCCTGACTCCCTGCATCCAAATTATAGAGCCGCTTTAAAATCTCTTTTACCTAGTGATACCAAAATTATCAATATTCCTTTTGATATAAAAACTGGCACAACTGATTTAGATTTTCTAAAAAATATAAATAATAATAATACTGATATTGCAGCTTTAGTTATTAATCAGCCGAATTTCTTTGGAAAATTAGAGCCTGTAGATGAGTTAACTAACTGGACTAAAGATAATAACATTTTATCTATAGGAGTTGTGAATCCTACAACTTGCGCCTTATTTAAACCACCAGGAGTTTGGGGTGATGATGAGTGTGGCGTTGATATCGCCTGCGGTGAAGGCCAACCACTTGGGGTTCCATTATCTTTCGGCGGGCCATATTTTGGTTTTATTTTATCTAAAGCTAAATACACTCGCGAAATCCCTGGAAGGTTAGTCGGCAAAACTACCGACCAAAATAATAAAACTGGTTTTACTTTAACTTTGCAAAGCCGCGAGCAACATATCCGGCGCGCTAAAGCTAAGTCTAACATTTGTACTAATCAAGGTTTATGCGTAACTGCTGCAACTATTTATATGAGTTTATTGGGGCCTGAAGGCTTGAAGTCAGTGGCTTTAAAATCCTGCGAGCAAGCACATAAATTATATTCGAAATTATTGGAAATTGATGGCATTAATGATTTATTTGCTAGCTACCCACAAAATAGTCTTTGCGAGGAAAGATCTCAAAATAGCCTTTCTGAGGAACGCCCTCTTAATAGTCTTTGCGAGGAACGTAGTGACGTGGCAATCTCCCACCCAAATGCATATGAATACACCATAAAACTCCCACCAAATCTAGCGCAACAGCTAGAGGCAAAAGGCTTTCAGCCAGGACTTTGTCTTGACAAATTCTACCCAGATCTCAAAAACACATATCTACTATGCGCAACTGAAACTAAAACTGATCAAGACATAGAAAGTTTCTGCCAACAAATTAAAAACATCTTAAAAGCCAACACAAGCTCTATGCCAAAACAGCAGGAGGAAGCTAATGTTATTATTTGAAAAATCTAAAAACAATTCCAGTTATGATGAGAATAATTTAAACCCGCATAAGCAAACTAGCACCTTTAACCCTAAAGTTTTTGGTAAATATTTAAGAAAATCCAAGCTTAATTGGCCAGAGCTGGGTGAACTTGACATTATCAGGCATTTTACACAACTTTCACAAAAAAACTTTTGTATAGATACCAACTTCTACCCGCTTGGATCTTGCACCATGAAGTACAACCCCAAGGCTGCCCATGCTTTGGCAAGCTTGCCAGGTTTTTTAAATGCGCACCCATTGGCACCAATTTCTCATACTCAAGGCTTATTAAAATGCTTATATGAGCTCCAAGAATTCTTAAAAGAGATAACTGGCATGCATGATATAGCATTATCTCCGATGGCCGGAGCCCAGGGTGAATATGCAGGCCTTAAGATGATAAAAGCTTATCATGAAGCCAGAAAAGATTTTCAAAGAGTTGAAATTATCGTACCAGATGCAGCTCATGGCACTAATCCTGCATCAGCGGCTATGTGTGGCTTCATAGTAAAAGAAGTAAAAACCAAAGCAAATGGCGATGTTGATATAGATGAACTTAAAACTTTAATAAGTGATAAAACTGCCGGGATAATGCTTACTAACCCATCAACCTTGGGGGTTTTTGAGCAAAATATATTAGATATATCAAAGCTTATTCATGATGCCGGTGGTTTATTGTATTATGATGGCGCTAATTTAAATGCGATTTTAGGCCACGCTCGCCCAGGGGATATGGGCTTTGATGCGATTCACCTTAATTTACACAAAACCTTTGCGACTCCGCACGGTGGCGGTGGCCCAGGTGGTGCGCCAGTTGCTGTAAGTAAAAAATTAGCTGAATTTTTACCTGATCCATTAGTTATTAAAAATAAAAATAAAAATTATGCCTGGAATAATAATAACCCTGAAAATCATCAATCTATAGGAAAATTATCCGCCTTTCATGGTAACTTTGGGGTTTTAATTAGAGCTTATATTTACATCCGCATGCTTGGTGAAAAAGGCTTAAAACGGGTTAGTGAGTATGCAACTTTAAATGCTAATTATTTAATGCATAAGCTTGAAGATTTAGGCTATACGCTAGCATTTCCTAAAAGAAGAGCATCTCATGAATTTATCGTAACTTTAAAGCCTTTAACAAAAGAATTCGGGGTTAACGCTTTAGATATAGCTAAAAGATTATTAGATTATAATATTCATGCACCAACTATTTATTTCCCGTTATTAATTGAAGAGTGTTTATTAATCGAGCCTACCGAGACTGAAAGCCTTAAAACTTTAGATGAGTTTGTTAATGTTATGGCAAAGATTATGGATGAGATTAAGACTAATCCTGAGTTGGTTAAATCTGCGCCACATGAGCAGGTTATTACTCGGTTGGATGAGGTTAAAGCTGCGAGAAGTCCTGATTTGGCTTGGGTTCCCACGGAATAGATTTGCTTGTTGCAGCTTGGATGCCCCCATCCTAACTGCAAAAAACTGCAAAACAAATTAAATCACAAAAAGTTACTCATAGTGCGTCCACATTCTTAAAACTTTAATAATTTTATCCTTATCTAATACCATATAAACCAATCTATGTTGAATATTAATTCGTCTAGAATATGCGCCTTTTAAATCTCCAATAAGCTTTTCGTATCCAGGCGGATTCTTATACGGATCTTGCTCAATTATCTCAAGAAGTTTTTGCACTTTTGACTTTAGACCTGCTTGCTTAATTTTTTTAGCATCTTTAGATGCTTGTTTAGTAAATAAGAGCTTATACATCTACTACCAATCCACTTTATCATCACAATCTTTAGGGTCTGTTTTCATGCCTTTGACAATACTCTCGCGCATGCCCTCTATAGACATCAAATACAAAGTCTCTCGAATAGATCCCCAGTCCTCTTCTGAAACAAGCACGGCATTGCCACGCTTGCCATTAATTTGAATAGGCTCATGCTCAGTATTAACCAAATCTATAAGACTATAAATTTGTTGCCTAGCCTGGGTAACATTGACTGATTTCATCTTTCTTTCCTTAAAATCACATAGCTATATAGATACAGTATAGCGTACGTTAAAGCGTTCGTCAACTATCTTTAACAAAACCTATATCCTTATTAGAATCCGCCGGCGGCACAATAGCCAACGTAAAATCCACCATTACCTTGTGTAACTTATTTGCAGCAGGTAATGAATAACAGCGAACATTAGTCACTTTAAGTTTAGATGCTTGCAATAAGAGAGGTAAAGACTTAGGGCAGCCCTGGTAAATCAATATAGCGCCATATTTATGAAAGGACTTCGGGTTAACCCACGGGCTTTTCTTTAAAGAGAAATTACTTAAAAACTCTGGTCTATTTGGCAAATAAGCTGATAAATAATAACCAATCCCAAAATGGCCGCCGGTATACTTAATAGGTGACTCTCCCTCATAAGTACGCCAATATTTTTTAGCCAAAGTTGCTAACTGATAACTTGGAATATTTATCCGATGCACTCTTTTATCTAAAACATTTACACAGCCAAAGATAATCATAACTAAAATACGTATAACTATAACTACAATAAGAAGCTTAGTAAGATTAAGTGCCTTAGTATCAGTTTTTAACCATAAAAACAAGCCTGGCATAGTGAATGAAAATAAGACAAATCCCCACTCACCTTTTATTTCTATGCCCGCGAAGGCAGAAATAAGGGTAACGAAAACTAAAGGAGCCCACCCAAGATAAGTAAGATAATTAGTTAATTTCCCATAACCAAAAAATTTAATAGATTTTAGCCTATTCAAAATAAAAAATACTAAAATAGCTATTAATAAACTTAAAGGTTGGCCTATAAAACATGTTATTGGATTAAAAATATGCGAATAAAAAAAACTATGTGTAACTGGATCTGTTCTAACTATTGCATAGCTAATTGGCAAGAAATCAAAATCCACTAACCATATGATATGTGGTATCAATAAAACCACAAAAATAATAAAAGCAATTAGCAAATATTTATTATATTCGCGCCGATAATTAAAAATTAAATATAAAAACTCTAAAAATAAAATTAGAAAAGATTCATATTTAGCAAGCACTGCAAGAGCCGCAACCACTGCTAAAAAAATCCAATTACTTAATTTAGGATTATCTATGGCTAACCAAAAATAAAACGCGCTCATCACCCAAAATGGCAACATAATACTATTTTGATTATACTGCAGCGCAAAATTAGCAAAATAGAAATAAGACAATGAGCTAATCATTGTAGCTGCTACAGCAGTTTTAGTAGATAAAAATAGTTTTGATGTTCTATAAATATAAATTAATGAAACAACCAAACATATTGCGCTCGACAAGAAAGTCGCAAGCTCTATATTCCTAAATATTTTAAGCATAATATTTAGAAACCAAACACCCAAAGGAGGATGTTCAGTGTACCCCCAAGACCATGCATTTCCCCAAGAGATATTCTGGGCAGAATCAGGAAGTATAGAGTCATAAACTAACGCTGGCACAAAGCCAACTAGAAACACAAAAATACATAGAAATATAATTAATAATTTGAAATCCGGCTGATATTTTTGCTGCATTAACCAATCAGTCCTTAACCATCTTAACAACTACTATAGCAATAAAAGCTGCCAATGATAACCCTAAAGAAAACCACACAGCATGAATATAAGACTGATCTAACGCTTGTTGATACACTTTTATTACTTCATCAGCAAAAGCTACACCTTTATCATGGAATAAGCTTTTGATCTGCGCTGAATCTAGTAAATAATGCCTTAAAGATAAATCCTGAAACATGCTCAAATTTAACTTTTTCTCACCCAGCATCATCTCGAGCTGATTTTGATGAGACTGTCTAAAGATAGATCCCATAATTGCTAGTCCAACTGTAGCAGAGGCTGCTTGCCAGCTCCAAAGAGTCTCGGTAACTAAATGATTTTCCTCATTTTCAAATAATCTAAAGATAACCTTTCTTGATGCGCCCCAAATAATACCAATACCAAAACCCATTAAAACAAAAGCAAATAAAACCAGCTCCAAATCATCCATTACTATAAATTGAGCTTGAATAGTTATAGATACTATTAAAAAGGCTAGTCCTAATAAAATTAATAACTTTAAGTTTGCAAACTTGGCTAACCTTTTAACCAATGGCTGTACGGCGACAATCACAATAGTTACTGCTAATAAAATAAATCCAACAGCATCAACTGGTATATTTTCTAATAAATGCAAATAAAATGGCATAATAAAAAAGCCGCCATAAAAAGCAGTTGCTAGGGCTATTGATGCATAAATACTTGATCTATAAAATCTATTTCTTAATAACTTAAGGTCAATAATTGGCGTTTTAAGGCGCCACTCTTGGGATGCAAAAGCAACTAAAGCTACTGCGGCTACTATAAAAAATAATACGCTTAATAAAGAACCCCAACCCCAAGCCGGACCTTGTACAATAGCTACTACTAAAAAAACCAAAAATAAAGAAAAAATAACGCCACCAAATACATCAACCGGCTCCCGCAATTTTTTATCATAAGACTCCTTAACTGATGGAATACAAAATAATAAACTTACAGCAGATAAAACAGCTAATAAATAAAACACACTATTCCACCCCAAAACATGAGAAAACACACCCCCAACTACCGACCCTACCGCAAAGCCCAATGCATTAAACCCGGCCCAAACCCTTATTGGCCTTGCTCTTTGAGCCTGCGGGTACATTGAGCATATTAAAGATATCGTATTTGGCAAGATCATAGCCGCACCTAGTCCCTCAAATGCTCTAAATAATATTAACGCTCCAGGTGATACCGCTAAGCCACAAAAAAGCGAACTTAACCCAAATACAACTAAGCCTATATATAAAACCCAACGCCGGCCGATCCAGTCACTTAAACGCCATACGGTTACTAAACTTACACTCGCTAATAAAATATAAACACACATCACCCAATGTAATTGCAGCATGGTAGGAGCTAGTTTGAGTTGTATACTCGGCAAAATCGTGAAAATCATTGGTAATTCCATTACAACCGCAAAACTTGCAAGTGATAATCCAAATAATCCCCAAGAACGACGGGCATATTGCGTTGGCATGACAAATTCTCCTATTGCTTATTATTAATGCACTAAATTAGTTTAGTGTATTTATGTAATAACAACGAGAAATTATTAATTCACGATTTGTGATTCACGATTTGAAATGCGCGATAGAACATCGCGTCAATTATTTTTGCTTGTAGGTTCGGAAATTTAGATAAATATTTATTTGTTAATTTAACTAAATTTCATTTTCATGATAAATGTTTACACACTTAGATGGACAAACCCACATATCACTCGCCTCCGCCTCCGCCTGCGCCTGCGCCTGCGCCTGGACCACTTGATCCTGCAGCTGCGCCGTGCTCTCCAACTAGATCACTTAATGTAGAGGACCCTGCGCCCCCATCAGTCTTGGCGCCACGTGCTGTGACCCCTTCACTGGTGCTCGCTGAACTGTCGGCAGATGCGCCGTTCGCACCCTGTTGCTGTTGCTGTTGCGCTTTCTCTTCTAGCCCCTTCAATCTGTCTTCTATCCCCGTCAATTTGTCATCTAGCTTCGGCAATCCAGCCTCATCTAGTCCATCCAGTGCCTTTTTCGCATCCTCTAGCATCTTTCTCAGTTTATCTACTTCCACTTTCATCTCTTCATCTGTATCGCTGGCTTTTACTCCCCCACCTTGAGGGCCTTCACCACCTTTAGAGCCTTCACCACCTTTAGAGCCTCCACCACCTTTAGAGCCTCCACCACCTTCAGCGCCTCCACCACCGCTGCTAGGTTGACCACCACTTCTTCTCTCTGAACTCCCAGCGAGAGCTTCGAGCCTGACGGTGAGGTCTTTTATTTTTTTCCTTAGTTTATTTTTCGTCTTGGGTTTGGGTTTGGGTTTTGGGGCTTCGGCTCCGTCTCCGTCTGCTGTGGGTTCGCCTTCTCCGGCTTCGGCTTCGGCTTCTTCTGCTCCGCCTTCTGCTTCTGCTTCTGGTGCTTCTGCTTCTGGTGCTTCTGCTTCTGGTGCTTCTGCTTCTGGTGCTCCACTCATTTGCATTTCCCCTTAAATTAAAAATTAATTACGTATTTTATTTTGAAGATACTCCATTAAAAAACTTGTATATCCATATAAAATTATACAAGAGTTATTATATAATAAACCCTCCTGAAAGTAAATACACACATATGCTTATATGTTTGTAGTCACATATAACTATAAGGAAATCTAAGTGTTAGAGTTTAATGTAATAATCCTACTACCTGTATTAGCTATACGATGATATTATTTTTTTAACAGGTCATTTAATATTTAGATTAAATATCCTATTAATAAAAATTGACTCTACAATAATTACACTATTAAAATGACGCCTCCATAATAAATTACACAATAATAAAAATAATTGAGAATAAATATGGCAAGCCTATCAACACCATTAACAGAATCCCAAGAAAAATTATTTGCAGAAATGGATGTGAAATATGAAAGTCTTGATTTAAAACTAACACCAAAAAATCAAGATCTAGAAGCGCAATCCCAAGAAAAATTATTTGCAGAAACAGATGTAGAATATGAAAACCTTGATTTACGACCAGAATCAGATATTCAGGATCTAGAAGAGCAAATCCAGCAAGCTGCTATAGATCACAACCAAAGCTTTAGCTCAGAAGTTATAGCATCCATAAAATCAAATTTTCTAACATATTTATTTACTCTTACAAGACTAGAAGCTGAATCAGTATTTTTATCTCTCGCAGGCTACAAATACATGGAGCAAAGCCTTGCGGCCAGATCCCAAAAAGCTACTATTGATAGTTATGAAATCCCTATATTTGTTATAACTATAAGCACTTTTCAAGCAACTAATATTTTAATAGCCAAAAGTTTAGGTGCCGATAAGCAAAGTGAAGTTGGTAAAGCTATTTTAGTTTCATGCATGCTTGGCATAGCTCTTACTATTCCTATAGCTACAACATTATTTTTTCTTAGAGACTCACTATTTAACCCGACTGTAGCTGAGTTTTTCGAATATTTTATATGGTCGATGCCATTTTTAGCGATAAATTCTGTTAACTCTCAGGCCATATTGGGTCTTCAAAAATATACTGCATCTGCGGTTATTGGGTCTTTACGAGCAGCTTTGATTTATATTTTAGCTTATTGCCTTTCTGAGTCTTACCAAGAAAAAGGTTTACCTTTAGCCTTAAGCTTATCTAATGTTGTTTTCTCCTTAGTAACAACAGCATACTTATTTAATTTAACATCTAAAGATGATGTTTATAATTTAAAAAAACTTCCAGATAAAAGTGAGATAATACAAGAATCTAAAGCATTAATAAAAGTTGGCGCACCACTTTGTTTAAAAGAGCTAGGAGGGCAGCTTTACTCTATTTTTGCTTTTGTTAAGATTCTTCAATCTTTAGATTTAGAGGACAAAATCATTGCAGGCGTCGCATGTCCTGCATTTATGCTTTTATTCCCTATTATTATTAACACAATGATAATTCTTCCTGAAAAAGTAAGTAATGCTATTGGTGATGAAACAACCTTAACTCAACAGATAAAAGATAAAATCAAAATTGATACCGCAGCCTCAGCAACTTTACAAATATTATCATTTATTCCATTTGCAATAGCGTTTGCAGGCTTCCCGGATAAAGTTACTGGTTTATTAGAATATTTAAGCAATTCAAGCTCTAATCTATCTTCACAAAAAGAACAAGAATTTAGAACTATTTTACAAATCATTACTTTGATGATGTTTATCAAGTCGATAGGCGCTATTCCAACATCAATATTATTTGGCAATAAAAAAACCATAAGCCCAATGATAATTGATTTATTATCTAATGCTACTAATGCTTTTGTAGGTTTGTACTTACTTAAAGGTGAAACTCTTAAAAACATTGACTGGGGTTTAATTCCGGTTCAAACCTTAAATACTTTGGCCTTAATTTACTTTGCTTATAAAGCTATGGATCCTAAGAGTACTCTTGCTCCAGTTGCAGCTGATGCTGGTGATGCTAGCACTACTGCATTTAAAGCTCTTCAAGAAGGTGGGGATGATATGGAGCATGTTCATAAGAGCAATAATGGTGAATTAGTTCAAAATACTGGTTCTATACAAGGATAAAATGGTTAGAACTTATTTTTCGGTCATGCTTATGTAGGAGATTGCCACACTCGCCGAAGGCTCGTTCGCAACGACTTCGGTGGTGTCTTTGCGAGGAATGAAGTTTTGCTACAATCTCCTTCCAATTGCTACGACCATAGTTATATTAAATCAACAGCAGTTATGTAGGAGATTGCCACACTCGCCGAAGGCTCGTTCGCAACGACAGCGGTGGGACCCAGAGTGTAATTATCTCTTGTTTCAAAGTTGAATATTCAACTCTTAAACAAGAAATAAATACTAAAATAACAACATACTCCAGCTCATCCGCGGCTTTATGAGCAAGATGAGGGTTTAAAGCCTCATTGCGGATGGGGAGTATAGTTTTAATACATAGCCTTGATTAGTGTTCTATATTAATTGGAATTCCTAATCGAAGGACTAAATTACGCATCAGCAGAATCATCGTCACTGCTACTGCTGTCACTGCTGTCACTGCTGTCACTGCTACTAGAGTTTACAAGCCGAGCAAACGCAAGGGGGTTCGGTGGTGTGACCAACTCAATATTGGGCACAGCTGTCGCCCGCAGTCTACTCACGTCGTCGGGCATTAATATGTATGCTCCTACGGTTCTATCCATGGCACTAGACACAGGTGCTTCGGCTACCGGCATGACCCAGTGCTCCGCATCTATATGTCCCTCCAACGCCAGCATAGCATGCGCTTCCTGTACCACGCTCCGAGCGGTGCACCACGCACGCCCCCGCACTCCTATCTCATTAAGCAGCACCGGAGTCACGACACACAGAGGGCCTGTAATAGGGCTAGCACCGAGCCCACAACAAAACTTCCCTTTCGTGAGCGCCGCCATTAACGCTACGAAGCATGCACCACTCGCCGCATTTGTTTGACAACATGCTCTATCGGATGCAGTAGCCTCCTGCCATCCTATTCTGTTTCTTACAGCTGTCTCGTACTCCGCAAACAGGACCATAGCGACCGCGTCATCTGTATCCACCCTAAGCGTATACGGCTCAAGCACTGCGACCACCCCTGCCGTGATTCTCTCATATAGCTCTCTTGTGTCACTCATATTAACTCAGTTATATATCTTTTTTTAAAGGACGCATTGCTTCAAACAGCACCTCAATGATTCAAACCTAGTAGTTACGATTACAGAGAAGACATTAAAATCATGATCAAAAAACATCGTTATCCGTAACTTCATCCTGGTATAGCGTCCTCATCGTTATCCATAACATCATCACAAATAACTATGTCTTCCTATACATAATTAACTACACATACATAATTAACTACACATACATATCCTACAATAGAAACATTAAGGTTTTATTAAGAAAACTTATTATATAATAATGTTGTTATTAGGTGATATACGCGCAAAATAGACTTTGATCTTCACGTATTTATCGAGCATCTCGAATAAAAACAAATAAAACTTAATAAAAATAAATAAAACCTAATAAAATTAACTAAGATAATTTCCGGCTCATTTAAGAAATAAATACTACAATAACAACATACTCCAGCTCATCCGCGGCTTTATGAGCGAGATGAGGTTTTAAAACCTCATTGCGGATGGGGAGTATAGTTTTAATACATAGCCTTGATTAGTGTTCTATATTAATTGGAATTCCTAATCGAAGGACCTAGCGGATGCAAAGTGCCGAACCATCTGGGCCCTTGCGGTGGGCACGCCACCTACAGAGAAAACCTCCCAGGTGGACGGCACGACGTCGTGGTGGGCTCGCTCCGTTTGCTTGCAATATCCTCTGCCCCACCTCGTCGCCTGTCATCACGGCGTAGTCATGTGCCGTGTTCCCGAATTTGTCCAGCGTCTCGGTGGCGCCCTTGTAAAGCGCGATAAACTCCTGAGTTAACATACCGCGCTTACTGGCCGCCCTATGTAAGGGCGTCATGCGGTGTTGGTCCTGCGCATTCACCAACTCCTTCCAAGTACGCTGCCCGCGCTGGAACACAGTGGTGGTGTTATGCAATGTCACAGCTATCATTGAAAGGATCTTAGGGTTAGCCCCCATCGCGGCCCTGAACAAGACGCGCGGCGTAATTGTGCCATGGTGGTCGTCTTCTAACAGCGCGTGTACGATACCTTCCGCGCCCGCGTCAATGGCAGCCAGTAACAACACGCCCACAGGAAAAATTGTCCTGCTGCGATCGTGCCCAAGGAATGCAATGAAATTGAGTGACACCTTCCCATGGTGACTATCTCGTAAAAGGGCATCCAATAGGTGGCCCCGCCCGTTAACTACTGCATCCACTAGCATCCAACCCGCGACTATGTCGTCGGCGCAATGGACGCCAGCCAGGATCAGGTCAGTCTCGCCCAACGGGACGCCGCGCGCGATGGCGGTGGTCACATATACGGGCAGCACAGGTTCAGCCAACGGCTTAGCCAATTGTACATACGCACCCGTGGTGTTTGGGATCGCCACAGCTATGGCGGCTACAGCTATTGATACTGCCAGTGGCAGGGCAGGCTCTGACTCCTCGCGCGACATTATATTCTCCGCAATTAGATGTATTAATAATTTTCCTTATTTACTAAAACCACCTCAAAACCACCTCAAAACCACTTCCGAGCAGCATCTCAATGATTCAAACCTAGTAGTTACTATTACAGACAAGACATTTAAATCATGATCAAAAAACATCGTAATCCGTAACTTAATTCTGGTATAGTATCCTCATCGTTATCCATAACAACATCACAAATAACTATGTTTTTATATACATAATTAACTATACATGCGCATTATAACATATAAACGTTAAGTTTTGCAATAAAAACTTATTTTTACATAAAATCATAATTTTATTTTTAATTTAATATTAATCAAATAGATACTCTTGGGCATAACTTTAGTTAATCATATAATAACGTTACTTTATAGGTGATACTTGCTGGCAACATGCATTACACGGCGCCGATGCGACGTCATGTAATCGATCGATCCTGGCTCCTAAAAAGCTCAGCTCCTAATTAAGAAACCATTACCACCAAAGGCCCAACACAATCTCCATGCTTCTCATTATGCTCTCGATGTGCTCCATCACAATACGGGAATTTTTTAGACTTCCAACACCTACAAAATGCGACTTTTTTATCAATCTCGTTTTTATTCAGCTCTAATCTAGCCGGGTGATTGTCTGTATTTATTATTTTTGAATTTGAATCTAGATTATCCACTTATATTCTCCTAAATCTTAACTATACTTAATTTAAATTAACTTTATATTTATTCTACACTTATTAACTAAAAAGGTGGCATTTATGTCTACACACCAACTTGTTCTGTTTTTTATTGCTATGTTAGCAATTACTAATCCGATTGGGAATCTTGCGATTTATATAAGCTTAATGGCTGATTCCACCGTCCAAGAACAACGCAAAACTGCAATAAAATCGGCAATTGCTATTTTTATTATTATGCTGATAGTAACATGGGTCGGTAGTTGGATCTTAAAACTTTTTGGTATAACTATCGGTGCTTTTGAGACAGCTGGGGGATTAATTATTATTTTACTTGGGCTAAATATGATTCATGGTGAGTCTTTTAGTAAACAACACCACTCAGATAATGAACACAAATCTGCCCAAAAAAAAGACTCTATCGCTGTTATTCCTATGGCAATTCCTATCGTTGCAGGCCCTGGTGCTATAACGACTATTATCGTACATTCGCATCAATATCATAATATTTTAGATTTGGGTTTGATCTCTTTATTATGCTTTGTAATCAGCTTAATTCTCGGAATAGCCTTTTATTTCTCCAACTGGGCACATAAAATTATGGGAGACTCCGGCACTAAAATAGCCTCAAGGATAATGGGTCTTATTTTAACTGCGATTGCATTTCAGATGCTTGGAAATGGGTTAGTTGCAATGATGCCAGGGTTAGGGTGATGATCTAATATGTGAACTCACCTCAAGTAGTGAAGATAGTTAAGAACTCTTATATTACTTTTATATTCTACACCTTTGCCATTATACAAAACAAAGCCGTTATCTTCTTTTTGCTTTAATTGCTCTATTGTAGCTGCCATCTTTGGAGTAAAGGTAGAGCTTTTCTTAATTTCAATCCAATCTTTTTTATCACCATAATCTATAATAAGATCAACCTCCAATCCATTAGAAGAACGATAGTAAAACAAATCATGCTGTTGGTTCGTATGATATTTTAATTTAATAGCTTCAGATATAACATAATTTTCAAATAATGCTCCACTCATCGGCCCAAAATCATATAATTCTTTATTTTTTATTTTTGTCAAAAATGCGACCAAGCCAGTATCATAGAAATATAATTTAGGGCTTTTTGTAACTCTTTTCCCCAAATTATCATAAAACGGGGGCAATAAAAAAATTATATAGGATGCTTCTAAAACTGATAACCAAGTCTTTATAGTGGGAACTGATACTCCCAGAGCCTTAGCATATGACGAAAAATTTAATACCTGCGATGCATTAGCTGCTAATAAGTGCAATAATCTTTTAAAATCTAATAAATTTCCAATATTTGCAATTTGGCGCAAATCTTTATTTAAATATGTGTCTAGATAAGCTGCATACCATTGCTCAGAGCCATTGTAGTCTCTTTTTACTAATTCAGGGTAACTTCCTCTATATATCGCAGGATTAGGATCAAGCTTTAATAAACTTTTAGGCAACTCTGATATTTGAAATGGAAGTAGAGTCAATAGCCCTATCCTACCTGCTAATGACTCTGAGATATGCTTGAGCAATGAAAACTGACTCGACCCAGTTAAAACAAACTTACCATATCTGGCTCGATCCTTATCAACAGCAATTTTAACCATATTAAATAATTTAGGCATTTTTTGAACTTCATCAAATATAACTTTATCATCATAAGTTTCCATAAAACCTACTGGATCTTGCTCAAAAAACTCACAAATTTGATAATCATCAAAGCTAATATAACGATAATCTGATAAAACCTCCTGCAAAAGTGTAGACTTACCAGACTGTCTTGGGCCAGTTACTCCTATAGCAGGGAAAAGCGTCAAGTACTGGCGCAGGACTGGCTCTATAGCTCTACTTTGATATTTTATTTGCTTATTATTCATAAGAACTCCTTTAAGATTTTATGCAAAATTCATGCAAATTTAAAGTTTCACTTTAAATATACACGAAAACAGCAAAAAAAACCAGATGAATTATAACTAACAATTCTATAATATTATTACCAAACATTATTTAAACTGGATTTAAACATGCGCATAATCTTTGCTGGCACCCCCGATATCAGCGCTCAAGTATTAAAAGATCTCTTGGATGCTCAAAAAACAAATAAGAATTTTGAAATTATTGCAGCTTTAACTCAACCAGATCGCCCCAAAGGGCGCGGCAGAGTGCTTAGCGCATCTCCTGTTAAAGAACTATCTATAGAGCATGATATACCGGTATATCAACCAGAAAACCTCAAAAACCAAGAGATTATAGATATTTTAAATAATCTAAAGCCTGATTTAATTCTAGTTATCGCCTATGGGCTGATTGTCCCACAAAATATTTTAGATTTACCAAAGCATGGCTGCTGGAATATTCATGTATCTTTATTACCAAAATGGCGCGGAGCAGCTCCCATTCAGCGCGCAATTGAAGCAGGGGATGATAAAACCGGTGTAACTATAATGCAAATGGATAAAGGGCTTGATACTGGTGATATTTTATTCCAAAAAACCTGTAATATTGAACAAGATGATACTTCAGAATCTTTATATAAAAAACTTGCCAAGCTTTCGGCCCCAGCACTTTTAGAGACTTTAGAAAAGCTTAATAATAATAATAATAATAATCTAAATCCTATATCTCAGGATAATAACCAAAAAACTATTGCCCCTAAATTATCCAAAGAAGAAGCTAATATAAACTGGAATACTCCTGCCAAAATTATTAACCAAAAAATAAGAGCTTTTAACCCGTGGCCTGTTGCGCAAACAAGTATAGATTCTATTGTAATTAGAGTCTATCAAGCCGAAGTGATTGATATTAATCATAAAAATTATGATTTTTTGTCAGGACAAATTATTGAGTTTAACAAAGATAATGGCTTATTAGTTCAGTGTCTAGATAGTCAGCTTAAAGTTACTCATGTACAACTTCCTGGCAAAGGCGTGCTCGAGGTTTGTGAGCTTGTAAATTCTCCTAAGTATCAAAAGTTATTTGCGCCTAAAAAGATGTTTGATTAATTGCTT
>CAJQSL010000002.1 GCA_905612315.1 uncultured Francisellaceae bacterium | reverse complement strand
CTCAGCCACCTTGGCAACACCCTCTCCCCTAGAATTTCTAAAAGCGCACGCAGATGAAACACAACCCAACAATCCTAATGCGCCCCCAACACCCAAAGAGATACACCCAGCAACAATAGCAACTGTAACAAATACTGCAGCTGCAATATAAGGGGCGGCGACCATAGCCCCAGCTCCAACTACTAATAACGCTGCACTTGTTATAAATTTATATTTATTCTTAACTACAGCAGCAGAAATTCTTTGACGCGCTGAGAACTCTGGAGCTTGAGCATTTGGCATATCAATAGCAACTTGGATCTCATCTGAACTTAATGGACCCTTTTCTTGAGCCAAAGGCGAAGATCTACCCTCTTTCGAGGCCTCACCAAAAAAAGCATGCGGGCGTGCACTTGCGCTATCTTCATCTGAAGATACTGGCGATGAAGCATCGCGGCTAAGAGAGCTATTACCACAAGGATCAACAAATATAAAACTATCAGTTAAACGTTTATACGCATTCGATTGTTGCTGAAAGTTTCGCCTGGTGTGAGATATGTACTCCTCTAAAATAGCAGGTGAAACAGACTTATCCTTCAAACGCTCAATCTTAGAAAGGTTTCTTGAAAGCTGAACCCAACCACCAACAGCTTGTACCTGCAATGGCGTGATCTCTAATGCTCTAGATTCAAACTCATCGATTAAATTTACAATTGAGAACTGCGCGCCATCACCTTCATATTTTAAAATATTTAAACGCCGCAAGCTATGAGCTTCTTGAATTAAATTACTAAACCTGCCCAAACTGGATATAAAATTTTGATATAAATCCTGAAACATCTCTAGCTCAAACAAATCGATATCTGCAACTTGAGGACTTCTAATAAAATACTGATAAAACTTTTGATAAGTTTCTCCTTTAGCTGATATATCTGGCGCACGAAAAACATCTCCACTAAGTTTAATTCTATATTGCATATTAAGAACATCTAAATATGCCATCCACGCTTGCTGACAAATATCATCATGAAAAAAAAACTCATCATGTGCTTGAGACAGCTTCTCATTAAAAGAAGAAAATGTAGCTATATCAGTTTGCATTTCTTTTGATATATCAACAAAGTCTCGCTCTTTTAAATCCTTTTGCTCAAGACTTTCTACAATATCATTATAACAACTAGAAACCACCCCCATAATTACTGGTGATAATAAATCATGCTGCTTAGAAACAGTATGCTTATAAGCTTTATCTAGGCTTACTTGCATATTCGCTAATGCACCTTCATAAACTTTAAATACGCTAGAGGTATTAACTTTTGCTCTTTGCCAACGGGCACTCAAATTATATCTTTGCTCGTAAACAAATTTTTGCAATGATCCTATTTCATTACTAAATTTATAATAATTAAATCTAACTTTATCCATTGCATTTATTGGGTCGGATAAGCTAGCCGCCTTAAAATCGTTCTCACTATACAAAAAACTCTGCCAATTAATTTTAGCAAGATTTTCAAACTCATCCCTTTTATGATTTATATGCTCAGGGATATCAACAACCCCAGCTAAGTTACTACTCAATAATCTAGACTTTTGCCATGCTCCCCAAAATTCTATTCGCTGCAATCTACAATCATTACGCAAGGCTTTTGCAAAAGCCTTTTGTTTGGCTTGCTCTTTTTGTGCTTCTATAGCCTCTTCTGTGGCCTCTTCTTTCTTTCTTGCTTCATCTTTTTCCAACTGTTCTGCCGCAGCTTTGGCTTGAGATTTTTGAAAGTCTTCCAGATTTCTTTTTTCTTCAGCTTTTTTTTCAGCTATTGCTATCGCAGCTTTTCTTTGTTCTTCCTCACTAACAACGTCCTTACCACTATTATCAATACTAACCATAGATCGATAAACTTGGCGTGTATAAGATACAAAATCAGAATTAAAAATTTTAACCAGAGAGTTAAAATTTTCTATAGTTCCCGAATCTTTTCTAAATATGATTAGGCTGCTAGCAAGAAAACCAGACTTCTTTTTAATAAATCCTGGAATGCGATTATAAGACATCTTTTCTGGCTGAATATTTTGTTGCGATAATGGCAATAAGCAATTTCGTATAATCTCTATTGCTAATCTCATTTTCCAATAAGTTGCATCAGCTAATATAGTTTTACTCTCAACATCGGCTAATAACTGAGAAACCTTATCTGTCCAGTACAAAAAAATATCTGCAGGACTATTACAACGCAAGCTAAGGTTATATAAGGATTGCCTTCTTAACTCAAAAGATTTATCTGCACTTGGTAGGTTTAATACTTTTTCAACTATCTCATCTAGAGTAATATATTCGGCATGCCATATTCTATCTAAATCTTTTATTAAATTTTCTGATAAAGAGCCTGTTTTTAAAGAGCCCGTCTTGGATAAATATGCTTCTACTAATTTACTATATTTTGTTGAAAGTTTGATTTGATAGGTAAGTGGGCAAATTTCATCAAAAGAACAAGTACCAGAAGATTGTAAATCAAATATACTTATTTTTTTTTCTAATTCACATAAAGATGTGATCATAGCATTTAACTGCCGAGACTCTTGTTTCTTTTGATAAATCTCCTGCATCCCTGATGATGCACTTGAGGCACTTGATGCTGCACTAAGAGTAACCTCACACACCATGTCGGCCACCCAGCTCGTCAAATCAGATTCTGGCGCCTTAAATGATGGCGCCTTAAATGATGGCAGCTTAAAAGCTCTTTTGCTACTAATAGGTTTGCCAAAAGCTCCACCGACTTTACCCATCCATCTGGAGCCTGCTTGAAAAGCAGCTGCTGCACCTTGGTGGCTCACCACTTCACTTGACTCACTTAACTCACTTGATTGCTCAACAATTTTTGATATTATATCATCTAAAACTGGACCAACCTCAGCTTCAACACTACTCACAACCAACTCCCAAAAGAATTTTTATTGTTATATATTATAATAATCTCAAAGCTTACAAATATAATCTATGATATTTGCAAACTACAAACCAAACTTACATCATTCTTACAAAATTAGGTAATTTTATCCAGTAAATTTATATTCTTACATCTATTTTAATATCTATTTTAATGGCAATAAAAAGTGATATAATACCCGCAAATTAAACTTAATTATCAAAGGGACTAAAATATGGAACTTGACCAAACTGTAGTTGATAAAATTAAACAACAAATTGAAAGTAATGATATTATCATTTACATGAAAGGCTCACCGCAGGCTCCACAATGTGGTTTCTCAGCGCATTCAACACAAGCACTTATGAAATGCGGAGTTGAGTTTTCTTATATAGATATTTTAGAAAACCCTGAAATTCGCGCAACATTACCAAAAGTTGCTAACTGGCCTACTTTCCCTCAGCTTTATATAAAAGGTGATCTTATTGGCGGCTGCGATATCATTATGGAAATGTTCGAAAGTGGTGAGTTACAAGATTTATTAGCTGAATTTAAAGCTGAATAAACTTAGATTATATCCTCGCAACAACATTGGGTTCTATTAAGTCTAACTCGCGTCAATAAACTTAAAGTATCTCCTCAATTAAATCCACTCCCCGATAAATAAAGCCTGTGTAAACCTGCAATAACTTTGCACCGGCTTTCAGTTTAATCTCAGCTGATGATTTATCCGTAACCCCGCCGCAACCAATAATTGGGATTTTATCTTGCAGATGTTTAGATAATTCACTGATAACTTTATCACTTAAAGGTGCAATAACACCGCCACTTAAGCCTCCCTGCTCATTGATATAAGCTGTGTTTTTTAAACTCTTAGGCCGCGAGATGCTAGTATTAGTCGCAATTACGCCATCAATTTTATATTTTAATAAGATACTTGCTATATCTTTAATTTCAAGATTAATTAAATCAGGTGAAATCTTTATAACCAATGGAACATATTTATTATGTTTTTTCTCAAGCTTAGATCTTTGGGCCATTAAGGTTTGCAGCAAAATATCTAATGACTTTTGAGATTGTAAATCCCGCAAATTTTTCGTATTAGGTGAAGATATGTTAATAACTATATAACTTGCGTATTCATAAACTTTATTTAAACAAATTAAATAATCATCAACAGCTTTTTCTATTGGAGTCGTAGCATTTTTACCAATATTAATTCCCAAAATACCATTATTTTTTAGATAATTAGATTTTTTAACTTTGCTTACTAAATAATCAACTCCTTTATTATTAAACCCCATTCTATTTATAATTGCTTGATCGTCTTTAAGCCTGAACAATCTAGGTTTCGGATTTCCAGGTTGTGGCAATGGCGTAACCGTGCCAATCTCAATAAAACCAAAACCTAAAGCACCCAAAGCATCGATATAATCTCCATTTTTATCTAAACCTGCACCAAGGCCTAATAGATTAGGAAAGTTTATTCCCATAATATTAACTGGATTAACAACGTTTTTTTGAGATGATCCCAATAACTTAAACTTATGCAAAAACCTTAATGATTTTAAGGCTAAATTATGAGATTTTTCCGGAGATAATTTAAATAGAAAATCTATGCTAATTCTATTTAATATTTTTTTGATATTAGTTTTAATTTTGCTTAAACCTTTTGGTATATTAAATTTACAATTTTTACCAATATATATTATAATACCTTAATGTAAAATAGTTTGTCACAAAATAACAGTACAAACACCTAAAGGAGCCTTAAAAAATGTTAAATATTCTTATAAGCAATGATGATGGCGTACTAGCAGAAGGACTGCACTTACTAGTTGATGCTTTAAAAACGATTCCAAATGTTAATATTGATGTTATTGCTCCTGAAGTTAATGCAAGCGGATTAAGCAATGCCATAACTCTTCGCACTCCATTAAGAACAAAGCAATTAGACAATAAATTTTGGTATATAAATGGCACGCCAACAGACTGCATCAAGCTCGGCTTAAGTAACTTTTTTGATTATACCCATGATTTAGTAATATCGGGTATTAATCATGGCCCAAACCTAGGGGATGATGTAATTTACTCTGGTACAGTTGGTGCTGCATCAGAAGGTAGATACTTAAAACACCCACCAATTGCGATCTCTTCAGTTGGAACTGACACCAATAGCTTAAAGCAAGCTGCAAAAGTTGCGGCAAATCTGGTTAAAAATCTAATCGAAAATCCTGTAACTCATCAGGCTAGCTCCCCATATATTTTAAACGTGAATGTTCCTGAGAACCTAACTAACCCAGATACACCTTATTTAATAACTCAACAAGGCATGCGTTACTTTGCTCCAGCCCTACCCCCGACAGAAGACCCACGCGGAACAAAAGTTCACTGGCTCGGACCAAGTGGTAAAGAACAGCAAATAGCTCCTGGGACTGACTTTCACGCCATTAAAAACAATAGCGTTTCAATCACTCCATTACATATTAACTTAACTGCTTATCATAAATTTGATGATTTATCTAACTGGCTTGCAACTCAAAAAACAACTACCGAAACCACAACGCAAAAGGCAAATAGCGAGAAATAATAATGACAAAAAAAGGTCGTTTTTTAAAACTTAAAGCGCCAACAAAATTATTTAATAAAACCTCATTAACTTTAATAACAATTATTACAGCTTCTATTTATCTAACTAGCTGTAGTACCTTTGAGC
>CAJQSL010000001.1 GCA_905612315.1 uncultured Francisellaceae bacterium | reverse complement strand
ATTAAATATTGGAGCTTTTGAGTTGTTTTTGTCTTGATAAAAAACAAGCTAAATCCTAATATTAAATATAAGCATAATGTTTAAGTGAAAAATTAAAATGGTGATTTAATTATGACTAAACCAAATTTAAAAGCTCAATTTGATGAAATAGTTAAAAAAGTGAATAACTCGCAAGTTGATAAAGACCCCGGCATGGCTGATAAGCTAAAATTATATGCTCTTTATAAGCAAGCAACTATTGGTGATACTAAAGGTGATTGCCCATCTGATTTCACAGGAAAAATGAAGCATCAAGCATGGAGTAAGTTAAAAGGAGTGAGTAAAGATGCTGCTATGCAAGAGTATATAAATTATTTTTCAGAATAATGTTTTAATAAGCAGCCAATAACATCTGTTGATTTTTAGAATATAACCAGCAATAATTTCTATTTAATAGAAAAGGCAGTTAAAGTCGCTATGGTTATTCCAGATTTCAAATCTTTTTGCGAAGAGATTGCTAAAATATATAAAGATATAAAATCTACAAAAAATGGAGCGGTAGCTGATTATATTCCGCAATTAAAAAAAGTAGATGAAGATGCTTTTGCTATATCAATTTGTACGGTAGATGGGCAGGAGTTTAGCATAGGAGATGATGAAATAAAATTTTCGGCGCAATCAACCTGTAAGCCAATCAACTATTGCCTGGCTTTAGATGAGTATGGCGAAGATAAGGTGCATGAGTATATTGGGCGCGAGCCAAGTGGGCATGGGTTTAATGAGATAACTTTAAATTCAGAGAATAAGCCGCATAACCCGATGATTAATGCAGGAGCCATTATGGCTTGCGCATTAATTAAGCCTGATTTATCTAGTGCTTCAAGATTTAATTATGTTTTAGATAGCTGGCAAAGGTTAGCTGGAGGTAAAAGTTTAAGTTTTAGTAATTCCGTGTTTTTATCAGAGCGAGATACTTCTAATAGAAACTTTGCTTTGGGCTATTTTATGAAGGATCAAGGCGGTTTTCCTGAGGGTGTAAACTTAGACAAGGTTTTAAATTTTTATTTCCAGTGTTGCTCCATTGAGGTTGACTCCCGTGCTCAGGCAAGTGTTGCGGCAAGTTTGGCTAATTTTGGTATTTGCCCTTTAACAAATGATAATATTTTTGGCGCTGACGTGGTTAAAAACTGCTTATCTTTAATGTTCTCATGCGGAATGTATGATTATTCTGGTGAGTTTGCCTTTAAAGTTGGTTTGCCTGCTAAAAGTGGGGTATCTGGAAGTTTAATGCTTGTTATTCCAAATGTTATGGGTATTTGCATATATTCGCCAAGATTAGACAAATTAGGCAATAGCGTAAGGGGAATTGAGTTTTGTAAAAGGCTGATACAAAACTATAATTTCCATAATTTTGATGATTTATTAAACTCTTCACAAAAAAAAGATCCACGAAAAATATAAAAAAATAAAAAAACAGTTTACCTTCGTAGTTATTTGATAGAAAATATAAGAAATAACTTATTTTAGATTTGTAATATATTTATAAGTCTATTGGAGTGGTGGTCTTATGAGTTCTTTATTTAGCGGAGCTTCATCATTTGTTACAGACTATTTTTCACAACATAAAGAATTTAAGTTTTTAACGCCAGTTAATATTAATAAGCTTGATTCAACTTCAGATAATCCTTATATACACTTAACTTTTACGACGCCTATTTTAAGTTATTTAAGAGATACGGGGGCATATTCATATTATTTTAGCAAAATCAATGAGTATCCTTTATATTTATCTATTAAGCCAAGTGTTAGCCCTGAAGTGGTTTTTATGCATGATTTCTTGCGCGGTGCGGTTGCTATTGAAGGAGTCAGTTATTCACAAATGAGTGATTGGGTTGATTTAAAAGAAGATGCTAACCCAAAAAGCACTTTGGTTGCTGAGTTTTTATCTCAAGGTTTTTTTCAGGCGGATATCTTGGCGGTTTTAAATAGTTATCAGCAAATTCTACTTTATACCAATAGATATATTTTAGAGTCTATGTTTAGTGAGTTATTTTATACTCCTGAAGATCCTGAAGCTAATCCTGAAGATAAATGGCATATAAATAGTGTTGGTTTGACTTTAAAATTTAATATATTCAAAAAGTCTGATAGTATTTTCGGTGAGCTAAAATTTGCCAACATGACGTTAAAGCACATGCGCTGGGGTGAGTATTTTATTCCAGGAGCTTTAAAAACTTTTTTTTACTTAGATCAAAGTGACAAAAAGCAGCCTCTGTGGCGGATGTATCAGCACTTTTTTTGTAATCACTCTTTGGTTGCCCATATGAGTTTTTTAGAAAGTATTCATAAATCTTTAGAAAAATATTGTTTATATGATTATGCCGGCGGCTCGCTTGGTGCTGACTTCATGGCTGCAACAGATTCAAAAAGCTGGCAAATGGTGTTTTTACATAGCATCTTTAAAACTAAAAAAGCTAAGCTTGATAAAAAACCAGATGAGATTGAATTGGAAAGCAGTGCTAGTTTGGAAGAGTTAAAATCTAGTGCAGAAGATGAAGGATCTATAGAAAAATCAATAGGCGATTTTCATGAGGTATCAAAAAAAGATGCTCAATGCATGACAGAGTCTTTTCTTGATGACTCAGCATCTGATTCTGATTTTGAGTTGGAGTTAGATATAGAGGATGACTATGTTTATTGTGTGGGTGTGGATTAATTATTGCGGTTCAGCTCAGGTAACACTATAATTTAGTGTCATTATTTTATAAACAAAAGGAAGTCTTATATGTTAGATCAAATATCATCATCAGGTATATTCGCAATTGTTATTGTTATTGCTGCAATTGTATTAATTTTATTATCAGTTAAACAGGTACCGCAAGGTTCTGAATGGACAGTAGAGAGATTGGGTAAGTATATAAAAACTTTGCACCCAGGTTTGAATATCCTTATTCCATTTATAGATACTGTTGGTTATAAGCTAAATATGAAAGAGCAAGTTTTAGATGTGCCATCGCAAGAGGTTATTTCTAAAGATAACGCATCTGTAAAGGTTAATGGCGTAGTATTTTATCAAATAGTAGATTCTCCAAAGTCAGCCTACGAAGTAAATGATTTAGATTGGGCTATAACTAATCTTGTTATTACTAATTTAAGAACTGTTTTAGGTTCTATGGATTTAGATAATATGCTTTCGCAACGAGATAGCATCAATGCTAGATTATTAACTGTAGTTGATAATGCTACTAACCCTTGGGGTGTTAAAGTTACTCGAATCGAGATTAAAGATATTCAACCGCCAAGAGATACTTTAGAGGCTATGGCAAGACAAATGAAAGCTGAGCGTGAAAAGCGAGCTACAATTTTAGAGGCAGAAGGTCAAAGGCAATCGCAGATTTTACGTTCTGAAGGTGAGAAAAAAGCAGTTATCTTAAAGGCTGAAGGTGATAAAGAAGCTAAATACAGAGAAGCTGAAGCAAGGGAGCGTATTGCTAAAGCTGAAGCATATGCAACTGGCGTAGTATCAGATGCAATCTCCAAAGGTAATATAAATGCGATTAATTATTTCGTAGCGCAAAAGTATATTGATGTTTTAGGTAAAATTGCATCTGCAGATAACCAAAAGCTTATCATGATGCCTCTAGAAGCTGCTAGCATGGTTGGCTCTTTAGGTGGAATAACTGAGATTGTTAAAGACACTTTTCAAGGTGGCACTAAAGCTCCTAAGAAAGTTAAATAATTAGCATAATTATGTATATAGACAAAACATTTCAATTTATCGATTTTAAAAATCGATACGTGCTTCGCACGAGATTGCTTCGACGTAGTCTCGCAACGACAGTGGGTCGGTATGCATATAGACCCCAAATAATAATACCGATCGCTGTCGTTGCGAGCGAGCCGTAGGCGAGTGTGGCAATCTCCTTCCAACTGCTGTGACTTGTATTAAGTTATCAGCAATCTCGTGCGAAGCACGCATCTATGGTATATAATTGACAAATAACTATTGAAACTTAGGAGCATATAATGCATTTAGTCTTTTGGCATTGGTGGATTTTAGCCGCTGTTTTATTAATCGGTGAGATGTTAAGTTTCACAAGTTTTTTATTATGGATATCCTTTGGAGCTATTATAACTGGCATAGTTAGTTGGTTTGCTCCAGCTATTGATTGGCAGTGGCAGTTAGTCTTATTTGCGTTATTAGCAATAATTGGGGTTGGCATAGCCTTTGTTATATTTAAAAATAGAAGAAAAAATAAAGTAGTAGGGCAAGAAACTTTAAATTCTCGAGCCAAATCGCATATTGGTAAAACATATGTTTTAGTAACTCCAATAGTGAATTCTTCTGGTAAGATAAAAGTTGGAGATACTTATTGGTTAGTCCACTGCGATTCTGATTTGCCTGAGAAATCAAAAGTTAAAGTTATAGATGCAAATGGCGCCACCTTGATTGTATCTTTAGTAAAATAATAAATCTTATAATTAAATTGCATAAGCATTTAAAGCAAATCAAAAAAGCTGGTGCAAATTTTGTGTTTTTTTTATCTTAATAAAACCTTAATGTTTTACGTATATAACTATACTTAACTAAACAGCTTTAGCTTAAACACGAATTATTTTATAAGTTTTATCGTTATGTCTGGAACATTGAGAGAGATTTTAAGTAAAAGATTATTGATTGGTCCACTTGAAACTAATCAGGGGCTAAGGAAAAAGCTACAAGAAAGACGTCCATTTTTACGTGACTGTATTTCTGAAGAGTCTAAAAACTACAGGATATTACAATTTTTAGATTTTTTGGAACAAATTAAAAAGGACCTTTATGAAAAACCTGCTAGCAGTTTTGCTAGCAGCTATGACTCTCTTTGTTTTTGGGATAAAAAGGCACTAAATTTTTACTGGAAGTTTAAAAAAGATTTTTCTTATAAAGAACCAATGACAGCTTATCGTCGTCGCGATGATGGACAGCATGAGCCTGACGATTCTATAAATAAAGAAAATCTTGAATTGTGGGACAAGTTTAAAGCTGAGTCTATAGAAATTCTTGCAAGGATGGTTGAGATTTTAGAGTCTATTCCGACTGGAGAATTAAAAGCCGAAGATATTGATTTGACTTTAGATCTTAGTGATATGCTCCGCGTTTGCAAGCAGCGATGCTGGGAAAGATACAATTGGGAGCTTCGGGTAGATCAAAGGCATCTTGCTATAGAAGTTTTTCGTAAAAAATCATTATTATCATTATCAGGTGTGGAGCATTTCTTAGTTAAATGTTTATGACTGTTACACTGAAGGTGTTGTCATTTTTTATAGATGTAAGAGTAGGGTTTCTAATAGTTAGCGTAACCCAGTAGTACTTTTAATTTGGTTTAATAAGAGCTAAGCTATCTATTTTGTAAAAATAAATTTTTATGGTAGGATATAAGGATAAATAATAAATATTAGGCAATATTTTGAATATTGATTCTAGAAATATAAAAATAGTGGATTCACACTGCCATTTAGATTGCTTAGATTTAAAAGCCTTTAAAGGAGTATCTAAAGAGCACGAAAACCCAGGTTTAAGTGATGTTATTAATCATGCAAAAGCTAATGATGTTGCACATATGTTATGTGTATGTATTGATTTAGAGCATTTTGATGATGTATTAAATATTGCTAAAAAGCATCCATTTATTAGTGCATCTGTGGGCAAGCACCCAACTGATAAAGAAGGATTTGAGCCAAACGTTCATGATTTAGTAAAACATGTAAATGATAATCCTGAAGTAATAGCAATTGGTGAGACTGGCTTAGATTATTTCCATGGATCTCCAGCAGATAGAATTAATCAGCAAGAAAGGTTTGATACACATATAGAAGCATCATTAGAGACCAATAAACCTTTAATTATTCACTCAAGGAATGCAAAAGAAGACACATTAAGCTTTTTATCTAAATCATCTTCTAAAGGAGCTAGTGGGGTTTTTCATTGTTTTACTGGTGATTATGAAATGGCAAAAGCTGGAATAGACCTGGGTTTTTATATTTCTTTTACAGGAATTGTTACGTTTAAGAATGCGCTTGATTTACAAGAGGTAGTTAAGAAATTACCGCTTGATGCATTATTAATTGAGACTGATAGCCCATATTTGGCACCAGTGCCGTATAGAGGCAAACCAAATTATCCAGGTTATGTTAAAGAAGTTGCTTTAAAAGTAGCTGAGTTAAAAGGGATTTCATATGAGCAAGTGGCGGAGCAAACGACACAGAATTTTTTAAATTGCTTTAAATTAGATGAGTTAGTTAGAGCATAGGTTTGTTTTTTAGATTAAGGATTTATTATGTTACGCAAAAAACTCACAAAAAGTGAATTAATTTCCGCATGGTCGATGATTATCATTTGCTCAATTTTTTATTGTTATGAATATTTTTTGCGTATATCCCCAGGAGTCATGATTGATCAGTTGATGGCATATTTTAATGTTGATGCTAAACAAATTGGAGATATTCAGCAGGCTTATTTTTATGCTTATACCCCGATGCAGCTTATTGTCGGGATTTTAGTAGATAGATATAGGCCCAAATTTTTATTACCATTTGCAGTTTTAATGTGTGCCTTGGGTGGGTACTTAACAAGTGCCACTAATTTGGTTTTAGTGGCAGAGTGCGGTAGGTTCTTACAAGGCTTTGGTTCGGCCTTTGCTTTTGTTGGAGCTATGAAAATAGCGGCAGTTTGGTTGCCTAAAAATAGATTTTCTTTTGTGGCAGGTTGTGTAACTACGATAGGTTTTATTGGCGCTATGTTTGGACAAATAGCGATGGCAAAAATGGTAGTACATTTTGATTGGCATCATACTTTAATTGGTATTGCAATTAGCGGTGTAGCATTGGCATTGGTTGTGTTTTTCTGTGTTAGATTGCCTGAAGATGTAGCGCAAAGTTATCGCCAGCGCAGAATAGATATGGCCAATATAAAGCTTAATATAAGAAAGGTTCTTATGAAGCCAAATTTATGGTTTGCTGGAATTATTGGAACTTGTTTATGGCTACCCAATAGCGTTTTTGTAGGATTGTGGGGTGTGCCTTATTATAGTACGGTTTATCATATGACAACTGTCCAGACTGCTGAAATTTTATCATGCGTGTTTTTAGGTTGGGCTGTGGGCGGCCCGCTGCAAGGTTTAATTGCTGATAGATTTGGAAATATTTATTTACAAATGTGTTTTGGATCTATAATTGCAGCTATCTTATTAGCCGTTTCTATATTTGTTCCGATGAGCTTAATGGAGCTTCGAGTTTGCTTGTTTTTGACAGGATTTTTCTCAAGTGTGCAAATTATGATCTTCACGGTGGCAAGGGTAAATATTCAAGAAAGATTTTTAGGGATGGGAATCGCCTTTATTAATGGCTTAACTATGCTAGGAGGGATGTTTATGCCCGCTTTAGTTGGACATTTGTTAGTTCAAGGCTGGGATCATACTTATGCGCACGGAGTGCCTGTGTATAGTGTACAAAATTATCAACATGCTTTAATGGCATTGCCATTTGTTGTTAGTTTTGCTGGAGTTTGTGCTTTAATCTTAAAGTTTAGAGATAAGTCTGGTTCAGTGTCTAAGCTAAAAGTTAGTATGGCAACGCATTAATTAAATTAGTTTATTATTGTCTTTTTATTTTTTAATTCTCAGGTTAACATATTTAATTTTATAATACCGATAGCAGTCTTTGCGAGACTACGTCGAAGCAATCTCGTGTGCAGTGCGAAGCGCGTAGCACGTATCGATTTGTGAAAATCGATAAATTTAAATGGTTTGTCTATATTTATTAAACTGGGAAGTAAAAAATGCCAAATTCAGAATCTATTTTATTACAAAATCTAAATATTACAGATGGCTTGTTTGAAATCTATAACCCAAGAGAAAACAAAGGCCTGAGCTATGATGCTCAAGAGCGTGAGTCTTTAGGCTTATTAGGGCATCTTCCTCATGCGGTTTTTACTATGAAAGAGCAAGTTTCTCGAGCATATTTGCAATATCAGCGCTTCGATGGGTTGTTTGAGAAAAGTATTTATTTAAGATGCTTGCATGATACCAACGAGCATTTGTTTTACTCTTTAGTTAAAGAGCATCTAACAGAAATGATCCCAGTTATTTATACTCCTACAGTTGGAGAAGCTGTGCAAAAATATAGTTTGGAATTTAGGCGCCCGCGTGGATTATATATTGCTTACCCTGATAGATATAAAATGCTAGAAATTTTAAAGCAAAGGACGAATAAGAATGTTGATATAATAGTCGCATCTGATTCTCAAGGAGTTTTGGGAATAGGGGATCAAGGTGTTGGTGGGATGGAAATACCAGTTGCCAAATTAATGGTTTACACGTTATGTGCCGGCATTAGCCCAAGAAATCATTTGCCAATAGTTTTAGATGTAGGTACTGACAATCAAGAGTTATTAGATGATCCATTATATGTTGGCTGGCGTAATAAGCGCATATCAGGGGATGCTTATTACGAGATGATGGATCTATTTATAGCAGCTGTTAAAGAAGTGTTTCCAAAAACATTTTTACACTGGGAGGATTTTGGTCGAGATAATGCTATTTATAATTTGGATAAATATAGGGAAGTTTTACCATCATTTAATGATGATATTCAGGGCACAGCAGCTGTTACTTGTAGTGCATTAATTAGTGCAAGTGATAAAGCAGGGATTAACTTTTCTGAGCAAAGAATAGTTTTCTATGGCGCTGGAGCTGCAGCTTTGGGAATCTCTGATATGATCGTGCAGATCATGCAAAAAGAAGGTTTAACTCAAGAGCAGGCAAAGCTTAGGGTATGGGTAATAGATTCAAAAGGTTTATTAATTTCAGATAGATCAGATTTAAACTCTTATAAACAAGCCTATATGAGGGATTTGAGCGCAGATAATGTTTCCGATTTTAATTTATTAAGACAAAAAGGTGAAAAAATAGGTTTAAAAGAAGTTATCTCTATTATAAAGCCTACAACTTTGATTGGCTGTTCCACTGACTCAGGAGCTTTTCATGAAGATATGATAAAAGTTATGGCACAAGAGCATGCCAGACCCATTATCTTTCCATTATCTAATCCAACCAGATTAAGTGAAGCCTGCCCGCAAGATTTAATTAATTGGAGTGAGGGTAGAGCCCTGGTTGCCACAGGATCTCCTTTTGAGCCAGCTTTATACAATGGCGTTACTTATGTGATATCACAGTGCAACAATGCGTTAGTTTTTCCAGGAATTGGTTTAGGTATGGTGTTATCTAGAGCTAAAGTCTTAACAGATAATATGCTTTTAGTAGCTAGCTTTTCGCTTAGTAAGTTTAAGCATAACTCAGGTGGATTATTGCCTAGCATAGCGCAAGCGCCAGAAGTAAGTAGGGTTATCGCTAAAGATCTTTTGGAGCAAGCTGTTGAAGATGGAGTTGCAAATTTAGAGCCTGGGTATGACTTTGATAAGTTGATAAAGCCTTATTATTAAATTTTATTAAGTTTTTAAAAAATAATTATTATCACCGGCAATAACAAGACAGGTTAAAATATCAGTATAATAAGCACCGGTATCTATACCAATTCTATTTGATTTTATCTCAGGCTCTTTTTCGTTGATGCTATGTCCATGCACAATTATTTTGCCAAAGTTAGTGTCTTCTGATAAAAAAGGTTCGCGAATCCAGAGTAGATCTTGCTTTTTTTGTTTATTAATTGGAATATCAAATCTAACTCCAGCGTGAACAAATAAATAATTCTGTGTTTCATATGTAAGTTGCAGAGTATCTTTAAAAAAACTTATATGATTTTTTGGGATTTTTTTTAATAGTTGGCTTTGGAGTTCTGGATAATTATTTTTTTCATCTTCTTCAGATATTAATTTAATACCATAACTTTTAAAAGTTTCTATGCCACCATTTATAAGCCAAAGTGGGCCTTTTTTAGCATCATTTAAAAACATTAATAAAATATCTTCATGATTGCCTTTTAAGAAAATACATTCATATTTTTTTTTAAGAGAAATAAGTGTATCTATAACGCCTTTTGAGTCGGGGCCTCTATCTATGTAGTCTCCTAAAAAAATAAGTATAGGTTTGTCTTCAGGGTATTTTAAAATATCTTTTTCTATTTGGGATATTAGTTGTTTGGCAAGGTCTAATCTTCCGTGAATATCCCCAACAGCATAATAGCGACATGATTGGCTTTTCATCTTAGCTTCCCCTAGTTGTCTAGACTAATTTTTTGCTAATTAATGCCAGGTATTATATGTGCTTTTGAGGTATAAGTCATATATTTTTAAATTTACCTTTATTCCAGCATAACTTTACCTAAAATCTGCGCTGTAAAATCACATCTCGTTAGGGGCGGGGAGGACGCTAAGATCTATCCATAGAACTAGCATCATCTAGCTGTTCTGCTTGCTCTAGCTGAATATGGCTTAAGCTAATAGATAAAGTGCTTACTTGTGCTCTAAATTCTTCAGGTTTAGTTCTTAGCTGATAGGGTGATCTGTCAGCCCCGGATAGTATCTGCTCAATAGTTTGAAGGTTTTTCATATGGCCAAATCTTTTTCCATAAGTAGTAGCATAATCTAAAGCGGATCTGCCAAATATATTCGGCTTTAACGGGTCACAGCCTTTATTTACTATCAAATATCTGACCATATCATGCTTATTGCGGTATTGTATGGCAAGGTTAAGTAAGTTTTGTCCATAATTATTTTCATTATTTAGGGTTAACATAGGGTCAATTAAGGGTGAAGATAGTAATAATTCCATAGCCTCTGGAGTTTGAGATCTGGCGGTATGTCCTAAAATACTATCATCAAGAAGAGAAACTCTTGGGTCAGCTCCCATGCTCATTATAGTTCTTACTAGCTCTAGGTTATTATTTTGAATAGCTATCATTAGAGGGTTCTGGTTTTTTGGGGCGTCATTGATATTATCGCCGGCGGAAACTAATATTTTTACAATTTCATCTCGATCATACCTTGCTGCAACATTTATTGCAGTGTCAGCTTGAAAGCTTTGTCTGTGTAGTAATACGAATCTGTTTTCAATGGTGTATCCATAGTTTTCTTGAGAATATGCCTGAAAAAAGTTTTTAGTTTGATATCTTTCTTGTTGAATAAGGCTTTGCACATCTTTTAAGTTGTTGTACTTTATGGCTCTATACAGTGGGCATCTGTGTTCGTTTAGTCTTTCTTGAAATAGTTTAATTATGTTTAAAAGGGGTGACTCGCTTGGTTGCGTGATTTCTGGTGATTCTGGTTCTTCTGGTGATCCAGCTCTGTATGCATCTGTGCTAAAATCTTCATCTAATGATCGTCTCATTCTTTTTTTGGGTGGCTTTTTGCTCTTTCCTAGTAATTTGCTTTCTAAGCTGGCAGATGCAGAGCAAATATCAAAGGCAATTGATCTTATAGACATTAAGGTTTTTTTTGATGTTGAAGTTTTAAGAAAGTCGCGCACCTTCTTGGGTTGTGATTGTAGCCATCTTTTATAATCATCGATGTATAATAATTTTTCAAATAGGCTTGGTAGGGCATCCATATTCCTAAGAGGGAAAGGAATTATTATTTTATCTATAAGTGATATTAGTTGCATGTTTTGAGTACTGAACATCTGTTTAATTAAGTTGGATGCTGTTTTATTGGTTTGATATAAGCTCGACATTTTGTAAACTCCTGAATATTACATATTATTTTTTTTCTTATTAGTTTTCTTATTATAGTTAGATAATTTTGCTATTTGATTTTTTTTTGGAGGTTTTTTTATTATGTTAATAAATTCTTTAAGCTCAAAGCTTAAAAACATTTCTTTTTGGACAAATTTTACAGCTATTATTTTGGTTGCTATAGGCTATGTATTGCATAACCAAATTGTTAAAACAGTTGGTTTATATGCGTTTTCAGGAGCATTAACTAACTGGCTAGCTATTTTTATGTTATTTGAAAAGATTCCTTTTGTATATGGATCTGGAGTTATAGCTTTAAGGTTTGATGTTTTTAAATCTCATATAAAAAACATGATGATGGAAACTTTTTTTAGTGAAGATAGCGTCAAAATATTTATTGAGCAACAAGTTGATATAACTTTTGTTAAAAGTTTGCCATGGGAAAACTGGTGTGATCAAATAGATTATGAAAAATTATATTTAGGCCTAGTTGAGATAGTTATGGATTCTAAGCTTGGAGGCATGCTAGGAATGTTTGGAGGCGAGAGTTTATTGGACAGCATGAAGCCTAAAGCAATAGAGGGTTTTAGAAATAATTTTATCAAAATAGTCACAGAGGATAAATTCCAAGAAAAGTTGGCTTTAGGCTTTAAAGATCAAATGCATAAAGATAAATATTTATCTGCAAAGCTTGAAGATTTAATCGACTCAAGATTAAATGAGCTAACTCCTAAAATGGTAAAAGAGTTAGTACAAAAAATCATTAAGGAGCACTTGGGGTATTTAGTGTTATGGGGCGGGGTTTTTGGTGGCGTAATAGGGTTAGTCAGTACTATACTTTGAAGGTTATAATATTAAATTGAGTTAACCTAAAATGATAACATTTCAGTATTATGTTTCGAGTATGCGTTGTGCTGGGTGTATACGCAAGATCGAATCTAGCATTCAATCGTTGGAAGTTGCATCTGCTTTTAATTTACAGGTGAGTGTTAACTTGATTGATCACACAGTGACAGTTCAGGTGCAAGAGTCAGCACAAAAGCATGGTTTAGGAATAGATCGGCTGCAAGTTGAAGTAGCCAAATGCCTAGATAATATTGGATATTCTGGCAGTTTAATTTCTTCGAAAGGTTTGGTAGATTCTAGAGCTGACGATATGGCTGATATTTTTTCAGTTGAAACAGAACAAAAAAAAGCTACCAAATTTTATTGGATGAAAGGAGTCTTAGCTTTAGCGGTAGGTTCCGTGCTATTTGTAATGGGATGGATGGATGCTTTGTTGCCGCCTTTATTAGGCCCTGATAAAACGGTGGTTAGGTCTGATCAGGTTTTTTGGTTGATTGTTGCCTTGATTTGTTTAGTTGTTATGATAGTTGCAGGGCGTAATTATTATGTGAATGCCTGTAAGGGAGTTATTCGGGGGCATTTTAGCATGGATAGCCTGATTAGTTTGGGTACCGGGGCTGCTTGGGTTTATTCTTTAATTATAGTTTTGTTTCCACATTTGATGCCAGATGCTTCTCGACATTTGTATTTTGATACTTCTGTGATTATTTTGGGATTTATTAATATTGGTAGAGCTCTTGAGAGTAGAACTCAGCACAAATTAACTAAGGCTTTGTATAGTTTAATCTCTAGTATGCCTAAAATGGCAACTGTTATAATAGATGGCACTGAAACTCAGGTTGCTATTAAAAAATTGAAAGTTGGTGATCTTGTAAGAGTTAAAGCAACAGAGCAGATTCCTGTTGATGGAGTAATTGTAGATGGATCTAGTCGGGTTGATCAATCTAGCATTACAGGTGAGCCGGTATCGGTGCGTAAAAAAAAGGGTGATCAAGTTTATGCCGGTAGTATAAATCAAATGGAAAGTTTTATAGTTAAAGTTGAAAAGGCTGGAGATAGTACTGTAATTGCTAAAATTAGTGAAACTGTAAAACAAGCACAGATGAGTAAACCTCAGATCGGTAAGCAGGTAGATCGAATAACACAGTATTTTGTACCGTTAGTATTAGTGATTACTTTAGTTACGGTGTTGGTATGGTCATTTGTAGCTCCTGAGCCTAAGTTATCCTATATTTTGACTGTGGGGATTTCTGTGTTGGTGATAGCTTGTCCATGCGCTTTGGGGCTGGCTACACCTCTGGCCTTGGTAGCAGCAGTTGGGCAGGCGGCTAAACGAGGTTTATTAATTAGAAATGGTCAAGCCTTACAAAATGCTGAAAAAATTACTCATGTGGTTTTTGACAAAACAGGTACTTTGACTCGTGGGCAAGCTGAAGTTAGTGATTTTTTGGTATTAGGTGATATTTCCAAAAATAAATTATGTGAATTAGCTCTAGCTTTATCATCACAATCGGTTCACCCATTAGGTGATGCTATTGTTGAGTATGCACAAAAAAGTAAAACTAAAGGTGGGTTGTCAGTTGTAGGTTTTAAAACCAATCCTGGAAAAGGATTGGAGGGAAAAGTTGGTGGAAAATTATACTATTTAGGAAGTAAGTCATGGATGAAATCTATGGGGATAGAGATTGCTAACTCTTTAGAAAAGGGTGTTGGGTCATATGTGTATCTCGCAAACAAGAAAGATCTTTTGGGGGTTTTTAGAATTAAAGATGCTCTAAGGGATGAGGCTGGTCAATTAATTTCAGACCTAAAAAAACAAGGTATTGAGCCAGTACTATTAAGTGGAGATCAAACAGAAAATGTGAAATCTATAGCTAATGACCTAGGTATTAAAACTTTTTATGCAGAAGTTTTGCCAGATAAAAAGCGTGAAGTTGTACAAGAGCTACAAAAGCAAGGTCATAAAGTTGCTATGGTTGGGGATGGGATTAATGATGCTCCGGCATTAGCAGTTAGTGATTTGAGCATTGCAATGAATACAGGCAGTGATTTGGCTATTTGTGCGGCAGATATAACTTTGATGAATTCTGATTTAAATGGTGTTTTACGTGCCTTATCACTTTCAAAGGCTACTATGCGCAATATTAGACAAAATTTATTTTGGGCGATGATTTATAATGTAATTGGTATTCCGATCGCAGCGGGGGTGTTCTTTCCATTTACCCATATATTACTTAGCCCTGTTGTTGCAAGTCTTGCTATGGCATTGTCATCTCTAACTGTTGTTTTTAATGCTTTGCGGCTGAAGCTTGTCAAAGTTTAGCCATAGAGGCGTGGCGGTTTGCTATACTTAACAAAGATAAGGGGATATTTTATGAAAGTTATGCAAAGTGAAAATTCAGCTGCTGAGACTCTATCTAATTTAGAAGATTTTTTAGCTCAAAAGGATATAGGCATATTTGCAAAGATAGATCATTCAAAAGCCGCATTGGATTCTGGGTTAGATTTGCCATTTACCCAGGTAATAGTATTTGGGGATCCAAAGGTAGGCACTTTATTGATGCAGATTGACCGTAGGTTAGCTATAGATTTGCCACTTAAAATATTGGTGTGGGAAGAGGATGGAGTTTGCAAGGTTGGATATCATAGCCTAGCAGATAGAGTTTCTAGCTTAGGCTATGATTTGGGTGATAAAATACAGATCGTTAATAAAATTGATGGCTTGATGGATTTAATACTAAAAAATATTTGTGGGAGTTAGCTTAAATATAAATAAAGGAGAGATACAATGTTAAAAGACTTAGTTGGAAGATGGAAGGTTATAGGTTGTCAATTACACACTAAGTGGCTGCCATTATCAATTTTTGATGATTTTGTTTACATAATAAGTGAAGACGATACATATCAAATAGAATGGTCTAATTTAACTTACTCTGATTTTCAGGGTGGTTTCCCCAAAAGTGATACTGGTAAGCTTTTGGTTTCAGAGAATAATATTGATTTTGTCCCAGATAAAGGTCCTTTTGCAGGGAAATATTTAAAAGGGATATTCGATTTAGACCACGATATTCTAAAAGCCAATGTCGCATTTGTTGACAACCCAAGGCCAGATGCATTTGATGCCAAGCAAGGCGAAGTTTATGAGATCTGGCAGAGAATAGGTTAAATATTAAATTTTATAGTTTAGAATATCCTGCAGAGTTGTTTGTGCCTGGGTGCTCGAGTGTAATTGTGATTATAGTGCTAGTATTATCCTGGCCAGTACCTGAGGTTTGTGTCGGTGGATTTGATAAAAATGGTGCTTCTATCACGCTCGCATCAACTTGTTCATCAGATGCTTCTATAAACTCAGCATTAAAAGGTTTACTGATTTTATTTAGTATCTTATAAGCTAAATAAGCAAGGGCAACTCCAGATACAGCTTCTGTTGGAATATAACCAACATCAATGGCAACCAGTCCTAGTTGCTTTAAGAAAAACCATCCAGCAACAGCATTAGCTATACTTTCACCAAATTCGAGCCACATTGGTAGCCAGGTTTTTTGAAAGGCATTGCATATAGAGGTAGTTAAGTGTGAAAAACTATGAACCAACATATGCACACTTAAAACCTGTACAATAAGAGCTAATTGTTTTTCTTGTTCATCATCAAAAATATTTTCAGAGTCGCTTAATTTTTCACAAAACTTATTAAGTTTTTGTGGCATAGCTAAGAAGAATAAAACTGGCATACTTAATAGACTATATTGAATAATCGCATTTGCTTTAACTTTTGTTTTGACATTGTGTTGAATTATATTATTAATAATAGGATCTTGGTTTTGCTTCCATTTGCCATACTCTACTCCTAATTGCTGGGTTAGTATTCTGGATGTGGTTATTAATGGTATAGCTATTAGCATAAAACCTTGTCCTGCTATGGCAGCCATTAATTCGGCATCAGATCCAAGCTCAACTAAAATAGCTGTAAATACCAAAGAGTATGATTGAGTTATTATTTCTTTTATCGCAAGTGGAGCACCTAGGAAAAAAAGCTTTTTAATTTGCTCATATCTTTTATAGCAGTGCTCGCACTTTCGTAGTTCATATTTATCAAACTCTTTATCACAGTGCATCCAAATTGTTATCATAATAGCTAATATAACATGTGATATTGCCATTGCTAAAGGCATGCCTTTGTTTTCAGATTTTGGCAGGAGGGTGGTTTTATTTATTTTTAAGCCATTGGTTAGCCCTACAGTTAGGCCATATATTAAAGCGGCAGCAAAAACCCCAATCCCCATAACATGTTTGTATTTTCCAAGGGCAATTAGAGCTTGAAAATTTGTCTCTGCTATAGCAAAAGCAGGTAAACCAAGTGCATATATACTAAAATAATTGCTAACTTCTTGCCCCCAAAGTGAGCTTCCAAGTAATAAAAAAAGTGTTATAGGTATAGAGCCTGCAATACCTAGTAGGTAGGATTGTTGTATTATTTGCCCAACTTCTTCTGGTTTTTGTTCGCCTATTTTTTGAGTTATAAGTAAATTTGTTGATTCAAGCGTTTTAATTATTATAGGTATAGAGAAGTTTTCTAGGTTTTGTATAAGAACAAGAGACTCTTTAGTTTGATTGCTTACTTTCATGTAGGCGTTGTTGGCTTGAAATATGCAAACAGCAAGTATCATTTCGGTTAAAAAAAGTTTTGAGTAATCTGGTAGCGTAATTTCTAGAGCCTCTTTTAAGGTTAAGATCTTTTCCCGAGATTGATCTGAATCTTCTGTGTCATTTATTGCTGGTTGATTGATAGATCCTATAAGCATTGGTTGATTTAATGCTGGGTCTTGGTATTGGTGTT